>NZ_LR217717.1:0-300000 GCF_900698945.1 Buchnera aphidicola (Cinara laricifoliae)
GTATATAAATATATAAGTATAAATATTTAGGAAAAAAAAATGGTTTTTTATGAAAAATTCGATATCATTGTGATTGGGGGCGGACATGCAGGTACAGAAGCAGCGTCTGCTTCTTCAAGAATGGGGCAAAAAACTTTATTATTAACACAAAATATAGATACAATTGGAGCATTATCTTGTAATCCAGCTATTGGAGGATTAGGTAAAAGTCAATTAGTTAAAGAAATTGATGCAATGGGTGGTTTAATGGCACGAGTAATTGATTACGCTGGAATTCAATTTAAAAAATTAAATTCTAGAAAAGGATCTGCAGTACAATCTACTCGTGCTCAAGCAGATAGATCTTTATATAAAAAAAAAATGCAATATTTTTTAAAAAATCAAAATAATTTAACAATCCTTGAAAAAGAAGTATTAGATTTAATTATTAAGGATGATCAAGTACACGGAGTAATAACTCATGATGGTAATTATTTCAAATCTTCTATTGTTATATTAACGACTGGTACATTTTTAAATGGAAAAATGTATATTGGTTCTAAAATTTTATCAGGAGGTAGACGTGGTGATGTTAATTCATTAAAATTAGCTAAAAATTTAAAAAAATATCCTTTTAGAATTGGACGATTAAAAACAGGTACACCTCCACGTTTACATATTAATACAATTAATTTTAACGATTTAGAAGTACAACGGGGTGATGAACCTACTCCCTGTTTTTCTTTTACAGGAAATATTTTACAGCATCCAAAACAGGTATCTTGTTATATTACATATACAAATTTAAATACACATAAATTAATTAAAGAAAATTTATATAATAGTCCATTATATAATGGTGTTATTACCGGAATAGGTCCTAGATACTGTCCTTCTATTGAAGATAAAGTAGTTCGTTTTCCTGACAAAAATCGTCATCAAATTTTTTTAGAACCAGAAGGTATTAATAGTGAAATTATTTATCCTAATGGTATTTCTACTAGTTTATCTGTAGAGCTACAAAAAAAAATAGTTCAATCTATTAAAGGTTTAGAAAAGGCTCAAATTGTTCATCCTGGATATGCTGTAGAGTATGATTTTTTTGATCCTAGAGATTTAAAAATGACATTAGAATCAAAAATCATTAAAAATTTATTTTTAGCTGGACAAATTAATGGTACTACTGGTTATGAAGAAGCTGGTGCTCAAGGTTTGTTAGCAGGTATAAATGCTGCTTTATTTGTTCAAAAAAAAGATCCTTGGTATCCTAAACGAGATCAAGCCTATATGGGGGTATTAATAGATGATTTATGCAATAAAGGTACTTTGGAGCCTTATCGCATGTTTACTGCTAGGGCAGAATATCGACTATTATTACGTGAAAATAATGCTGACGATCGTTTAACTCAAATTGGTTATGAATTAGGTTTAGTTACTTGTAAACAATGGAGTGTGTTTTCTAAAAAAAAAATTAAAATAAAACAAGAATGTCAGCGATTGAAAAATATTATAATTACACCTAAATTAGTTAATCGATTTTTTAAACATAAAAATTTAAATATTACTTTGAGGAAAGATTGTACTGCTTTTGATTTTTTACGTCGACCTAATATTACATATGATATTTTAATAAAATTTATAAATTGTTTTATATCTGATAAATTATTTATAAAAAATAAAATAATTATTGATGAAATTGAAACTAAAAGTAAATATTATGGATATATTCAACGACAAAAAAAAGAAGTAAAAAAAAATATACGTTATGAATATATGAAATTATCTTCTATTAAAGATTATACATGTATTAATGGTTTATCTAATGAAGTAATTACTAAATTAAATGAATATCGTCCTTATTCTCTTGGTCAAGCTTCTCGTATTCCAGGAATAACGCCTACGGCAATCTCTATTTTGCTTATTTTTTTAAAAAAAATGAAATATTAATATAAATATTTTATTTTTATAATAAATTTTAAAAAAAATATTAATTTTTTTTAATTGATTTTGGCAGGTTTATTAAATTTATTTCCTGCCGAAATTAATAAAATATAAATTTATTTTTTAATAACTAAAAAATATTTTATACATCAATATTTTTTGCATATAAAGCATTTATTTTAATAAATTGTCGTCTAGGTTCTACTAAATCTCCCATTAATGTACTAAACAATTGATTGGCTAAATCGGCATCTTGCATAGTAATTTGTAACATCTTTCGTGTTTTAGGATTCATAGTAGTAGTCCATAATTGTTCAGGATTCATTTCTCCCAATCCTTTATACCTCTGTATATGAATAAATTTTTGCGTTTCTTTGATTAAGATATTAATTATATCGTCAATATTTTTAAATATAAATTTTTTATTATGAAATTTTATATATGCATTATTTTTAATCATATAATTGATTTTTTTTATTAATTTTAAAAATATCTTATATTTAGGTGTTAAAAAAAGATTTTTGTTTAGATAATAAAAGTAAAAATTTTTTTTATCACTAATATTTAGTATGGGTTCATAACAAGAATTATTTTTTTTTATATAGTAAGAGTATATATATTTTTTATATAATATTTTTTGGTTTTGTAAATTTTTTATTAATTTTTCAATCCATTTTTTAACTTTTTTTTTGTTTTTTAAATTTTTTAAAGGAAAAGTATAAAGTATTGTTTGATATAAGAAAAATGGTATTTGTATATTAACAGAAAAGTAATTTTTTTTAATTTTTTGATATTTATTTATAATAATAGAAAATTTTTTTTTAATTTTTTTATTATTTTTTTTTTCTATATATTTTATATAACTGTTTTTTTTAATAATTTTATATTGGTATTTATATAGTGCTTTTGAATCCATTATATATTTTTCTTTTTTTCCTTGTTTAATTTTATATAATGGTGGTTGTGCTATATATATGTATCCTTTTTCTATAAGTTCTGGCATTTGTCGAAAGAAAAATGTTAACAATAATGTTCTAATATGTAATCCATCTACATCTGCATCTGTCATAATAATTATATAATGATACCTTAATTTTTTAAAATTATATTCTTCTTTTCCAAAACCACAACCTAAAGCTGTAATTAATGTAATTAATTCAGGAGAAGTAATTATTTTTTCAAATCGAGCTTTTTCTATATTTAGTATTTTACCTTTTAATGGTAATATTGCTTGATTTTTTCTATTTCTTCCTTGTTTAGCAGAGCCTCCGGCAGAATCACCTTCTACTAAATATATTTCTGAAAAAAAAGGATCTTTTTCTTGACAGTCAGATAATTTGCCAGGCAAGTTAGTAACTTCTAATAATCCTTTTTTACGTGTAATTTCACGGGCTTTTCTTGCTGCTTCTCTAGATCGTGCTGATTGTGTAATCTTGTTTACAATTATTTTAGCATCTCTTGGATTTTCTAATAAAAAATTCATTAAATGTTCATTTAATAATGTTTCAACAACTGATTTTACTTCTGAAGATACTAATTTTTCTTTTGTTTGAGAAGAAAATTTTGGATTAAACATTTTAATTGAAATTAATGCTGTTAATCCTTCTCTTGTATCTTCACCGGTAATAGTAATTTTATTTTTTTTATTTGGTTTTTCTTTATCAGAAAAATAATTTAAAGTACGAGTTAAAGCTGCACGAAATCCAGATAAATGACTACCTCCGTCTTGTTGTGGTACATTGTTAGTAAAACATAATATTTTTTCTTGAAATGTTGTATTCCATTGCATAGCTATATTTACTTCAATAGATTTTTTTTGTTTTTTAAAAATAAAAATTTTGTTATGTATTGGTTTTTTGTTTATGTTTATGTGTCTTATAAATGATTTGATTCCACCTTTATTAAAATATTGAAATTTTTTTTGGTTTTTTAAATCTTTTAATGTAATTTTTACATTAGTATTTAAAAATGATAATTCTTGTAATCTTTTTCGTAAAATTTCATACTGAAAAATATTATGATTAGTAAAAATGTTTTTATTTGGCCAAAAACGAATTTTTGTTCCTTTTCTTTTTGTTTTTCCTGAATATAATAATGGTTTTTGAGGATTTCCGTCAAAATATCTTTGTTGATATTTTTTCTTGTCACGGTAAATATATAAATCTAATCGTTCTGATAAAGCGTTTACTACCGAAATACCTACACCATGTAAACCGCCAGATACTTTATATGAATTTTCGTCAAATTTTCCGCCAGCATGTAATACCGTCATAATAACTTCAGCGGCTGATACACCTACCTCTGGATGAATATCAATAGGTATTCCTCTTCCATTATCTCGTATAGATACAGAATTATCAATATGAATAGTAACTTGAATTAAGTTACAATATCCAGCTAATGCTTCATCTATAGAATTATCTACTACTTCAAACACCATATGGTGTAACCCGGTACCGTCATCAGTATCACCAATGTACATACCTGGTCGTTTTCTAACTGCATCTAATCCTTTTAATATTTTTATATTAGAGGAAGTATATAGATTTGACATTTATTATCCTATTTTATCAGTGATATTTTATATATAAAATTTTGTATAAAAAAATTAAATTATTTTAAATAAATTTATATTTTTAAGGGCATTATGATATATTTTATTTCTTTTTGTATATTAGATTGAATTTGTATACTTGAAATTGGTATATTAAAAATAACATTGATTTTATTAGTTTTTAATACATTAAGAACGTCAAGTAAATAAAAAACATTTATAGAAAATGAAATATTTTCATATTTATAATCAATAAAAAAAGAATCACATGATTCTTCATCTTCTTGATTATTTGATGTAATTGTTAACAAATTTTTAGAAAAACTTAAACATACACCTTTAAAAGTAGTATTACATAAAATTGATGTTTTTAATAATGATTCTTTTAATTTTTCAGCTGATATTAAAATACAATATGTATATTTATTTAAAATAACATCAGTATAGTTTGGAAAACTACCATCTATTAATTTAGTGATTAGTAGTATTTCGTTAACTTGAAATGATATATAATGGTAATGAATAATAATTTTTATTAATTCTGTTGTATAAGTTAACAATCTATACAATTCTAAGATAGCTTTTTTATTAATAATTATAGAAAAAATAGATATGTTTAAATTTAAATAAGTTTTGTACATCGATAATCTATGTCCATCTGTAGTAACTCCGTATAGATAATTATTTTTATATTCTAATAACATTCCGTTTAAAGTATTTCGAATATCATTATTAGCGATAGAAAAATATGTTAAAGATATTATTTCTTTTAACATGAATTGTGATATAAAAAATATTTTTTTATCTTCAATGGTTTTAAATATTGGAAAATTATTACATGAAATTGTGTTTATTTTAAATAAACTACTAAATACCTTAATATATATTTTTTTATTAATTAATCGAAAATGTAATTCTGCATCATTTTTTACGTTACGAAAGATATTAAATATTTTTTTTCCAGAAACTGTAATACAACCAGCTGTATAAAAAGTATAATATTTTTTATCTATACACGTATTTAATTCAATGTCTAATGTAGAGCTAGTCAATTTAAGTATGTTTTTATCAATTTTTATGATTACATTTTCTAATATTGGAAATATTGTATTTTTAGTAATAATTCTATTGATTTTTTTAAAAGAATTTAAAAAATCATTTTTTTTAATTTTGAATTCCATATTTTATGAGTTTAGTTGGTTAAATAAATATAAAAAATCATAATAGATTTTATTTTTTTTTTTTAGTTGATTGATTTTTTTATATGCATGTAATACAGTAGTATGGTTTTTTTTACCAAAAGCTATACCTATTTCTGAAAAACTATAATTAGTTAGTTTTTTAATTAATGTCATAGCAATTTGTCTTGACGTTATAATAGATTTAGATCTTTTTTTTGAAATCATATCTGACATTTTAATATTAAAATATATAGAAACTTTTTTTTGAATTAATTTTATATCTATATTATTTTTTTTTTTTTTATATTTTTTTTTAATTCTTTTTGAATAAAACGCATTTTTATTTTTTTTTTAATAAATAATGATGTTATATATATTTTTTTTAAAAAATTCTTTAATTCCCGTATATTAGAATATAATTTTTTCGCAATATATTTAGCTAATTGGTATGATAAGTCAATTTTGTAGTCATATGCTTTATTTAAAATAATATGTGTTCTAGTAATTAACTCTGGTGGATGAATTGATACAGTCAGTCCTTTTTTTAAATAAAATCGTAAATTTTTATCAATTCCATTAATATAACTAGGGTAACAATTTGCAGTTAATACAATTTTTTGATTTTTTTCAAATAGTTTTTTAAATATATATGATAATTCTTTTTGTAAATATTGTTTATGAGAAAATAATTGAATATCATCTATTAATAATACATTAATAGAACTATAATAATTTTTTAAATGTTCAATAGAATTATTTTTTATTGAATGTATCACATTCTCAATAAAATTTTTTGAATGTATATAAATTACTTTTATATTGTAATTATCTATTAAAAATTTATTGCCTATTGCATGAAGCAAGTGTGTTTTACCTAGACCTGTATTGCTATATAAAAATAATGGATTATAAATATTTTTTAAATTTTTAGTAAATTTATATGATGAATAACGAGCTAATTTATTTGATTTACCTTCAATAAAATTATTAAATTGATATTTTTGATTAATACCGGTATTTAATAATAATTTTATTTGTAACTTTTTTTTTATTTTCTTATATATATTTTTTTTTATTTTTTTTTTTTTTTTAATTTTTTATTTAATATATGTGTCATAAAGAAAGATTATTTTATGTTTGTATAACTTAAATATTAGTGGTTAAATATTTTTTATATATTTTTAATTCACTTTATTACAATGTGATTAAGAGTATATAAAATAATTATATTTTAATAGGAATATTTACATATTTAATTTTATTGGTGATAATATAATTTTAATGCAATTAAAAATTTTCTTAATTAAAAATTTTATATAATTGATTTTCATGTAATATTGAATTATTTTATATATTCTATATATTAGTATATAATTATATTATATATGGTTTTTTGGCTAAATAAATATAATGAGATCTTATTTAATTAAAATAAATAATTAGATCAATAAATTTATTATAATCAATATTATTTTTGAATATTTTTTAAAATTAAATTTTACTTTAATTACTATTTTAATTATCAATTTTAATTGATAAAAATATATTTAAAATCTATAAAAAGGAAAAATTTTATGAAACGTACTTTTCAGCCATCTATTATTAAACGAAATCGTACTCATGGTTTTCGTACTCGTATGTCTTCTAAGAGTGGTAGAAAAATATTATCTCATAGACGTTTAAAGTCACGTTCAATGTTATGTGTATAAAAAATTTTTATGAAATCATCTAATATCCCTCAGTTTTTTTTTAGTAAGAAATTACGTTTATTGTCAAATGATCAGTTTAAACATGTTTATAACAAAAATTTTAAAATTAATATTAAACCATTTATTATGTTGAGATGTTTAAATTGTTTAAAATTTCCAAGATTAGGTATTTCTATTGCTAAAAAAAATATTATGTATGCGCATGATCGCAATAGGATTAAACGTTTAATTAGAGAAAGTTTTCGTTTGATTCAACATAACTTGTTATTCATGGATTTTATTATTATTGTTAAAAAAAATACACATTTATTAAGTAATAATAATATATTATATTTTTTACAAACGTTATGGTGTTATAATAAAAAAAATAATTTTTTAAATATAAATAAAGTATAATATGAATTTATATATTATCAATTCATAATATTTTATTTTTTATTTTTATTTAATGAGACGATTTTATGATATATTTTAAACGTATTTTTTTTATAATATCTTGTGTTTTATTCTCTTTTTTAGTATGGAATTTTTGGAATACACATTTTTCTATAAATCAAAATAATTTAAAGGTAAATAATTCTATACATAAAATTTACAATATTAATGACAACAATAAAGATCAATTAATTAATATCAAAAATAATTTCATATCATCAAATATTAATTTATTAGATAGCAATATTCAATATACTAGTTTCTTAAATCATTATAGATATTTAAAAATATCATCTTTATTTACTTTATTTCAAAATAAAAAAGAGATTATTTTTAAATTTATAAATAATATAGATAATATTTATTTTAATAATTTTTTTAAAATATTTTCTGATATACAGATAGGATCTAAGATACAAAATAAAATACTAAAAATTTCTGAAAATTCAAAATTTCGTGTAAATCGTAAATTGTTATATATATTATCTTATCCTTTATATAAATTATTAAGTTTTTTTAATAGTAAATTAAAAAATTGGGGTATTTCTATTATTTTAGTTACTATTTTATTAAAAATAATTACATACCCAGCAACTAAATTACAATATATATCTATTTTAAAAATGAAGTTATTAAAACTAGAAATAAAAAAGATAAAAAGTGAATTTTGTGATGATTTAGACACTATGAATAAAAAAATTCTTTTACTATATAAATCTAAAAAAGTTAATCCTTTTATCACTTTACTTTCTGCAGTTTTACAAATTCCTATATTTTTATCTTTTTATTATGTATTAGTTTCTTCAGTTGAATTACATAATGCTCCCTTTTTTTTATGGATTAGAGATTTATCTCATTATGATCCTTACTATGTATTACCTATATGTATAAGTCTCAGTGTTTTACTTATACAATTAAATGAATTAAATTTTAATAAAATTTTTACACGAAAAAATTTTTTATGTATTCTTCCTGTATTATTTACTGGTTTTTTTATTTGGTTGCCTTCTGGTTTAGCTTTATATTATTTAACTGGTAATATTTTTACTTGTTCACAACAATGGATAATACGTCGTAATTTCATTAAAAATAAATGATATTTTATATCATAAATAATATTTATTTTATTGTAATAATCGAAAATATTTTATATATTTGGAATAAGAATAAAATATGAAATTTTATGAAACTATTATAGCTCCCGCAACAGCTTTTGGCCAATCAGGTATTGGAATTATACGAATTTCTGGTTCTTCCGTTGCACAAATAATAAAAAAATTCTTAAATATTTCAATGAAAGAACGATTTGCTCATTATACATCTTTTTTAGATATTAACGGTAATATTATTGATTATGGTATTGCTTTATTTTTTTCTGCTCCTCGATCTTTTACGGGTGAAGATATACTAGAATTTCATGGTCATGGAAATCCAATTTTATTAGATTTATTAATAGAAAATATATTATTACTTAAAAACGTCCGTATTGCTCGTCCAGGAGAGTTTACAGAACGAGCTTTTTTAAATAAAAAGATAGATTTAATTCAAGCAGAGGCTATTGGCGATATAATTAGTGCACAATCTAAACTTGCAGTAAAATCTGCTTTACGTTCTTTATCGGGTACTTTTTCAAAAAAAATATGTATAATTATTGATTATTTGAAAAATTTATATTCTAGAATAGAAGCTATTATTAATTTTCCTGATGAAATAAGTAATTTTTTTGATATAAAAAATAATTTATCAAAAACAATTAAATTACTTAAAGATTTAATATATATCGCAAAAAAAAGTAATGTATTACAAAAAGGTATAAAAATCGTTATAGCAGGACCACCTAATGTTGGTAAATCAAGTTTATTTAATTATTTATCTGATCAAAAAATTTCGATTGTTACTAATGTTCCCGGAACTACTCGTGATGTAATGCATAACAGTATATATATAAACGGAGTATCTTGTGAATTATTAGATACTGCAGGATTATGTAAAAGTAATAATACTGTTGAAAGGATAGGTATAAAATTAGCGAAAAAAAATATTTTGGACTGTGATCATATTTTTTTTGTATTAGATATTACTAATAATAATAAAATAAATAATCATATGATTTTAAATAGTATATATAAATTACAAAAAAATCAAAATATTACATTTATTTTTAACAAAATAGATCTTGTTAACCAAATACCACGAGTAGATATTATACATAAAAAATTTTCATGTTTATATTTGTCAGTAAAAAAAAGAATAGGAGTAAATTTATTAACTAGTAAAATTCAAGAAATATCTAGAATTTTAAATAATGCTGAAGGTATTTTTTTGGCTCGTCGCAGACATTTAGTAGAATTAGAAAAATCAGTAAATTATTTAATCATTGGTAAAAAAGATTGGTTAGAAAATGATAATATTGAATTATTATCAGATAATATACGTTTATCGATGCAAAGTTTATTTATGATTACTGGACATTTTAGTAATGATGATTTATTAAATAAAATTTTTTCCGAATTTTGTATCGGAAAATAAAATATTGTTTATATAAAAATGTTATTTTTATTAAAAAATTTGCCCGGAGACGGAATTGAACCGCCGACACGGGGATTTTCAGTCCCCTGCTCTACCGACTGAGCTATCCGGGCATTAAAATTATTAAACATCAAAACATTTATTTTGTCAATAATTTTATTAAATAAAATTATTATTTATTTGTATAATAAATTAATATTTATATATTAAAAAATTAATAAATTAGAGTTTTTTAAAAAATAATTTTTTAAGAAAAAAATTTGATATATTTTAAATTTTTTATATTGATTTTGTCAATTAATTAAAATTAATTTTTTTATTTTTTTTTATTAAGTAAAACTATTAAAATAATTAAATAAAAATTTAAATAAACCCTTGAAATTCTTTATTTGGATCCATATATTCTTAAAATATAAGAATATATTACAAATATTTATAGTTATATTATTTTTTAAAAAATTATATTATGTTTATTAAAGAGGATTAAAATATGAAACTTCGTCCATTACATGATAGAGTAATTATTAAACGTAATGAAGCTGAATTAAAATCTGCTGGTGGTATTGTATTAACTGGATCTGCAGCTGGAAAATCTACTCGTGGTATAGTTCTTTCAGTAGGAAAAGGTCGAGTACTAGATAACGGTCATATAAAAAAATTAGACGTTAAAGTCGGTGATGTTGTTATATTTAATGAAGGTTATGGTGCAAAAACTGAAACTATTGACAATGAAGAAGTTTTAATTCTTACTGAAAGTGATATTTTAGCAATTATAGAAGAATAATATAATTAATTAATTAACTAATAATTTTAAATTTTGAGGACATTTCAAATGGCAGCGAAAGATGTAAAATTTGGTAATGAAGCTCGAATTAAAATGCTTCGCGGAGTTAATGTTTTAGCTGATGCAGTTAAAGTAACACTAGGTCCTAAAGGAAGAAATGTTGTTTTAGATAAATCTTTTGGTCCCCCAAGTATTACAAAAGATGGTGTTTCAGTTGCACGAGAAATTGAATTAGAAGATAAATTTGAGAATATGGGTGCTCAAATGGTTAAAGAAGTTGCATCTAAAGCAAATGATGCAGCAGGTGATGGTACTACAACAGCAACTTTATTAGCACAATCTATAGTAAATGAAGGTTTAAAAGCAGTAGCTGCTGGTATGAATCCTATGGATTTAAAACGCGGAATTGATAAAGCAGTTATCCATGCTGTTGATGAATTAAAAAAAATATCAGTTCCTTGTGCAGATTCAAAAGCAATTACACAGGTAGGTACTATTTCTGCTAATGCAGATGAAAAAGTAGGTAGCTTGATAGCAGAAGCAATGGAAAAAGTAGGAAATGATGGAGTTATTACTGTTGAAGAAGGCACAGGTTTACAAAATGAATTAGAAGTAGTTAAAGGTATGCAGTTTGATAGAGGATATTTATCTCCTTATTTTATTAATAAACCAGATACCGGTTTAGTAGAATTAGATAATCCGTATATATTAATGGCAGATAAAAAAATATCTAATATTCGTGAGTTATTACCAATTTTAGAATCAGTTGCTAAATCAAGTAAGCCATTATTAATTATTTCAGAAGATTTAGAAGGTGAAGCGCTAGCAACTTTAGTTGTGAATTCTATGAGAGGTATTGTTAAAGTATCAGCGGTTAAAGCACCTGGTTTTGGTGATCGTCGTAAAGCAATGTTACAAGATATTGCTGTTCTTACAGGTGGTTCTGTTATATCTGAAGAATTAGCTATGGAATTAGAAAAATCTTCTTTAGAAGATTTAGGACAAGCAAAACGTGTAGTAATTAGTAAAGATGCGACTACTATTATTGGCGGTAACGGTAATAAAAGTAATATTAGAGGTCGAATCAACCAAATTAGACAAGAAATTAATGAAGCAACTTCTGATTATGATAAAGAAAAGTTAAATGAACGTTTAGCTAAATTATCTGGTGGTGTAGCGGTATTAAAAGTAGGAGCAGCTACCGAAGTTGAAATGAAAGAGAAAAAAGCTCGTGTTGAAGATGCATTACATGCAACAAGAGCTGCAGTAGAAGAAGGAGTAGTACCAGGAGGAGGAGTTGCTTTAGTTCGTGTAGCAGAAAAAATTTCTCGTATCAATGGTCAAAATGAAGATCAAAATGTTGGAATACGTGTTGCGTTACGTGCCATGGAAGCTCCTTTACGTCAAATTGTTGCGAATTCTGGTGAAGAACCATCTGTAGTAACCAATAATGTAAAAGACGGACATGGTAATTATGGTTATAATGCAGCTACTGATGAATATGGAGATATGATATCTTTCGGAATTTTAGATCCTACGAAAGTTACTCGATCTGCATTACAATATGCAGCTTCTGTTGCAGGATTAATGATTACTACAGAATGTATGGTTACAGATCTTCCAAAAGATGAAAAATCTTCTTCTGATTTAAGTAGTCCGCCAGGTGGTGGAATGGGTGGTGGAATGGGTGGCATGATGTAGTTGTAGTTGCCATTTTTAATATTACTTTGAATAAAGTATTACTACCATAAAAATAAAAATAATTTATTTGTATTAATTTTTATAAATTAATGGTCTCCTTGTTCTCTAGAACAATAACTATGTGAGAACAAGGGGTTATATTTATTTTTTGAGGTATATATTATGACAGCTTATAGTGGTAACTCTTTAAAATCAGGAGTAAAAATTTTAATAAATAATGATCCATGTGAAATTCAATATAGTGAATTTATTAAACCTGGAAAAGGACAAGCTTTTGTTAGAATTAAATTTAAACAACTTTTAACAGGTAAGTTATTAAGCAAAACTGTTAAAGCTACTGATATTTTTTATTCAACAGATGTTATAGAAATTAATGTTGTATATTTATACACTAATAAATCTATTTGGGTATTTATGAATAACGAAAGTTTTGAACATATTTATGTATCGCGTAAATTTTTGTTTGGTTCTGAAAAATGGTTAACAAATTTATCTAAATGTAAAATTACTTTATGGAATAATTCACCTATTGCTGTTTATATAGATAATTTTGTAAATTTAAAAGTACAAGATACAGATATTGTAGTGAAAGGAGATACGGTTAGTTCATCTAATAAATTAGTTACTGTAGAAACTGGAACTATTATACGTGTACCTTTATTTATTAAAAAAGGAGATTCTATAAAGATAGATACACGTAATGGAAAATATATTTCTCGTGTAACTAACTAATTAAATTTAATATAAAAATACTTTTTTATATTTATTTATTTCCATATATATTTTTGCGATAGCTTTCCCATTCAAATGTTAGCCATAAACTATTACCTAAACACATTCGATCAACTACTCTTTCTCCTAATAAATTTTTTAGTTGTTTATGGTTTAAATTAGATAACATTCCGGTAGATTTTTTTGATGAAGATCGTCTATCTATAATTTGATTGATAATCATTTTTTCGTATCGAGACTCTATTTGCATACCAATTTCATCAATTATAAGTAAATCTACTGTACTTAAATTTTGTAATAATTTTTCTTCTGTAATTTTCGTTAAAGATCGGTTAAATGTACTTTTTATAGTAGACATTAAATCTGCTACTGTAATTATTAATATGTTATATCCATGTAAAATTAAATAATTTCCAATAGCTGAAGCTAAGTGATTTTTTCCTGTTCCTGGTCGTCCTGAAAATATAAAACTAGCAATATTATTTTTAAAATTTTCTGCATATTTACGAGCTGCATAAAGGACTTTTCTATGTCCTTCATGATTAATATAATAATTATTAAAAGAACAATTGATATACAATTCTTTTATTCCTGATCGACCTAATAACTGTTTTATTTTCATGGCTTTATTTTTACGTATAATAGATTCAGAATATTTTTTTCCTTGTTCTTGATTCCATAAAAGTAGTTCTTTGTCGTTATAAAATTTAGGTTGAATATATGTAGGCATTATTTTTTTTAATTTTGCTAAAAAATTATTTATTTTATATTTTTTTTTTCTCATAATTATTTTTATTTGTAAAATATTTATAAAAATTATATTAAAAATTTTTTATATATTTTTGTGTATAGATGTTTAAAGATATATATCTTTAATTAATGATATAAAATAAAAATATATACGTATATTGCAATCGTTTGTAGTTTGTGTACAATAGATTTATTATAATTTATTTTATAAATAAATTTATTTTATTTTTATGAATTTATATATGCGTATATAACAATTTTTTATAAATATGGTTTTATATATATATTAATAATATTTTATATTATTTTTGACTTGTAAAATAATGAAAGTGATACTATACCAATATTTTTTTTTTTGATTAATTTCCAATTATCAGGTATATATATATTGTTATCAATATGTTCAATATATATAATTGAATTATTATGAGTCCAGTTATATTTTTCTAAATATTTAATAGATAAATTTAGTAATAATTTATTATTAAACGGTGGATCTAAATAGATAATATCAAACGGTTTACCGGTTTTTTTTAACCATTTTATTGTATTAACGTTAAATACAGATATATTTTTAATTAAAAAAAATTTTATTGTTTTTTTTAATTTTTTGACTAAAACATAATTTTTTTCTAATGCTATCACTAATTTTGCTAATCGCGATATTGATTCTATACTTAAATTTCCGCTACCCGAAAAACAATCTAAACATAGAGAATTTTTTATATGGTTTTGTAACCAATTAAATAATACTTGTTTAACGCAGTTTCTAGTAGGTCGTATATTTATTTTATTTACTGAGTGTAATACTCGACTTCTTAAAAATCCGCCAGTAATACGAATTTTTTTTTGTTTATTTTTTTTGATTTTCATATTTATAAATTTATTATAGAATTTTAGTATATAGAATATTATAAAATATATTATAGTAAAAATTTGAGGTTTTATATGTTTAATAAAAAAAAAATTTTTTTTCTGCATTAAATATTTTTTCTAAAGATAAAAAAAAAACTAATAATAGTAAAGATGATAATAAAAATATTTTAGTTCAACATACAAAACGTTTCTCTAAAAAACCGGTTTTTTCTTTTTTAAATAGTTATGTACATGTTGCAAAAAATTTTTTTATTAATAAAATTAATAGCATTTTTTCTAAGAAAACAATTGATAAACATATTTTTAAAGAATTAAAAAATTTATTATTATTATCTGATTTTGGAGTTGTTGCTACTGAAAAAATTTTATGTATATTTAAAAAAAATCTTAATAAAAAAAATATTTCAGATACCAAGATAGCTATTGTATATTTTAAAACTTTATTATTAAAAATGTTAACAAATTCACAAAAATTTGAATATTGTGATTTTAAAAAAATTCCTTTTGTTATTCTAATTGTTGGTGTAAATGGTGTAGGTAAAACTACTACTGCTACAAAATTAGCATATTTTTATAAACAACTTGGTCATTCTGTGCTTTTGGCTGCAGGAGATACATTTCGATCTGCGGCTATTGATCAATTAGTAGAATTAGGGTTAATGTATAATATTCCAGTATTTTCTAAACCAATAGGATCGGATTCTGCTTCAGTAATATTTGATGCTGTTAATTTAGCGATGCAGCAAAAAAAAAATATTTTAATTATTGATACAGCAGGTCGCTTACATAATAAAGATCATTTGATTCAAGAATTACAAAAAATTAATCGAGTGATTAAAAAATGTTTACCAACAGCGCCTCAAGAAATTTTTTTAGTACTAGATGCTGGAATTGGTCAAAATTCTATACAACAAGCTAGAATTTTTTCTTCTTGTATTAAAATTACCGGATCTATTGTAACTAAATTAGATGGAACAGCTAAAGGAGGTATAATTTTTTCTATTGTTAATGAATTAATGATTCCTGTTCGTTATATCGGTGTAGGAGAAAAAATAACAGATTTTAAATTATTTGATCAAAAAAAATTTATTGATAGTTTTTTTGATATTGGTTTATAGAATATGATTATTAATCTATTAACCAGTAAGTTTATAAGAATGAATAGTACATATTTTAACTTTAGGATAAAATGAAAAAAATAAAAAATCAAATTAATTCAGTTAGTTTTTTTAATATTGGTAGTTTGGATGCATATATTCGTATGGCAAATTCTTTTTCTATTTTATCATCAAAAAAAGAAAAATTTCTTGCAAAAAAAATATATTTTTATAGTGATATAGAATCAGCAAAATTATTAATTTTATCTAATTTACGGTTTGTTATTCTTGTTGCTAAAAATTATTCCGGATATGGTTTACCACAAGCAGATTTAATTCAAGAAGGTAATATCGGATTAATGAAAGCAATTAGACGGTTTAATCCTAATATCAATGTTCGTTTAGTTTCTTTTGCAGTACATTGGATAAAGTCTGAAATTCATGAGTATGTTTTAAAAAATTGGCGTATAGTAAAAGTTGCAACAACTAAAGCACAACGAAAATTATTTTTTAATTTAAGAAAATCAAAAAAACGATTAGGTTGGTTTAATCGTCATGAAATAGATATTGTAGCACGTGAGTTAGGAGTGAGTCAGCAGGAAGTAACAGAAATGGAAGCACGTATGTCTGCTCAAGATATTACATTAGATATTACAGCATCAGATTCTGATTCTGATTATACTATCAGTAATATACGTTCATCCTTTTATTTAGAAGATAAAAAATCAAATTTTGCAGTAAAAGTAGAACGAGATGATTGGGCGTTACATGCTACTAATAAATTAAGTAATGCCTTATTAGTATTAGATGAAAGAAGTCAGCAAATTATTAAAAGACGTTGGTTAGATCAAGATAATTCTAAAATTACTTTACAGGCAATTGCTCGAGATTATGGTATTTCAGCAGAACGAGTAAGACAATTAGAGAAAAATGCTATGAAAAAATTAAAAATAGCCATTGAAACATAATAATTTTATATATATTTTTAATTTTTTAATATTTGATTCATTTATTTTTATTTTTAATACTATTAAGTTATTTCATAATATGAATTATTTTTTTTAGGTTAAAAATTATTAATATTATTTTAAATATATTTATATTTTTTAAAAAATATAATTAGATTAAATAATTATATTTAGTTACATTGATATGTAATTTATAAATATTGTTGTGTATATTTGAATTAATTTAAAATAATAAATATTATATTAATTTATATGAATAATTTTTATTTATACATTTTTATTTTTATTATAAATTTTTATAAATTTATTTATTATAGAATTTAACAAACATTTTATATTTTACATAGAAATTAATAATTGTATTGATAATTTATCATTTAATTTTAGATATATTAGTAATTCATTGTTTATAATAATAAATATTATTATAATTATTTTTTTATATGTAAATATATAACATATATTTTTATATATAATTATATTAATTTTTCTGATATATTAAATATATTTATTTTAATTAAGTGATATATATAATTTAATTTATTAACTGATTTGACAAATGATAGTAATTATTTTAATGATTATTATTATCAATTTTTTTAATTTTTATAATATTATTTTCATATAAAATATAATAGGAAAATTTATATATGGCTATAAAAAATCATATACTAGGATTTCCTAGAATTGGTTTGCATCGTGAATTAAAATTCGCCTTAGAAAATTATTGGTCAAAAAAAATTACATTGAATGAATTATTAACTATTGGTAAAGAAATTAGATATAGTAATTGGAAATGTCAATCTGATAGTGGTTTAGATTATGTAACGGTAGGTGATTTTGCATGGTATGATCATGTTTTAAATATCAGTATGATGATTAATAATATCCCAAAAAGACATCAGATTAATGAACAAAAAATAAATTTAGATACCTTATTTAGAGTTGCTCGAGGATCTAATTTAATTGATAAAAATTGTTCGGCATCTGAAATGACAAAATGGTTTAATACTAATTATCATTATATTGTACCGGAATTTACATATGATCAAAAATTTTGTTTTTCTTGGAAACAAATTATAGAAGAAACTGATGAAGCGTTATCACTAGGTTATAGTGTAAAACCTGTTTTATTAGGTCCTCTTACTTATATTTGGTTAGGAAAAGTTAAAGGAATTAGTTTTAATAAATTAGATCTTATAGAAAAAATAATACCTATTTATCAAGAGGTTTTAGCAGAATTATCTAAAAGAAAAATTAAATGGATTCAAATTGATGAACCTATTTTAGTTTTAGACATTTCAAAAGAATGGAAAAAAGCATTTATTCGAACATATAAACAGATATATACTAATAAAATAAAAATTTTATTATCTACATATTTTGGTGATGTACATCATAATTTAGATTTAATTAATATATTACCGATTGATGGTTTACATATCGATTTGATTGCTGGAAAATATGATTTATTAAAATTACATAATTATTTTAATAAAAAATTTTTATTATCTTTAGGTATTATTAACGGTCGTAATATTTGGAAATCTGATCTATTAAAATGGTTTACTCAATTAAAATCTTTTATGAAGTTTAGAAATGTTTTTTGGATCAGTACATCTTGTTCTTTATTACATGTTCCGTTAGATCTATCATTAGAAGATAATTTAACAGATTTTGTTAAATCTTGGTTTTCATTTGGTATACAAAAATGTTTAGAATTATCTATATTATCTCGTGTTTTAAATGATAAATTAGATATAGAAGAAATATATCGTTGGATTAAACCAATTAATGCATATAAATCATCTAATATTGTTAATAATGTTGTTGTACAAAATCGTGTATTACAAATTTCTCCTGATCAAATGAAAAGAAAAAATGATTTTCTTATTCGTTCTAAAATTCAAAAATTAAGTTTAAATTTACCTATATTACCTACAACGACTATTGGTTCTTTTCCGCAGACATCAGATATTAGAAAATTACGTTTGGATTATAAAAGTAAAAAAATTAGTCAATTAGACTATGAAAATTCTATAAAAAAACATATTAAAAATAATATTATTCAGCAAGAAAAATTAGAGTTAGATGTTTTAGTTCATGGAGAACCAGAACGAAATGATATGGTAGAATATTTTAGTGAATATTTAGAAGGTTTTGTTTTTACACAATATGGATGGGTTCAAAGTTATGGTTCACGTTGTGTTAAACCGCCGATTATTGTAGGTGATATTAGTCGAATTACTCCAATTACAGTGATGTGGTCTAAATTTGCTCAAACATTAACTAAAAAACCAATTAAAGCAATGTTAACGGGTCCGGTAACAATTTTATGTTGGTCATTTCCCCGTGAAGATATTTCTAAAGAAAATATTGCTAATCAAATCGCTTTGGCTTTAAGAGATGAAGTTTTAGATTTAGAAAATGCTGGTATTAACATTATTCAAATTGATGAACCTGCTTTAAGAGAAGGATTACCATTAAGAAAAAATTATTGGAATAATTATTTATCTTGGGCTGTTAAATCTTTTCAATTATGTTCTTCAGGTGTCAAGGATAGTACACAAATTCATACTCATATGTGTTATTGTGAGTTCAATGATATTATGTCAGCTATAGTAGATTTAGATGTTGATGTTATTACTATCGAAACATCTCGTTCTGATATGGAATTATTAGAATTTTTTAAAAATTTCAAATATCCAAATGGTATTGGACCAGGAGTATATGATATTCATTCTCCAAATATTCCAACAATTGATTGGATTGAACAATTATTAATTAAAGCAATAAAATATATTCCAATACAGCAGTTATGGGTAAATCCTGATTGTGGTTTAAAAACGCGTACTTGGATGGAAACATCATTAGCGTTACAAAATATGATACAAGCAACTATTAATATTAGAAAAAAATTTTTGAAAAAATAAATATAAATTTATATTCCACTTCATGCAATCTAGTTTTTTTTTTTGATTGTATTTAGTGGTAGTAATCTTTTTATTTTATTTTAAATATTGATTTTTATGTACTATAGATTATATATAAAAATATATAATTAATTATTTTTATTAATTACAATTTAATATTGTATTTTGTTATTTTAATGAATTATATTTTTATATATATTTATATGTATCGAGCTGTTGATAAAATCAGCTCGAAGTATATTTTTATATATTGTTATTAATGTTTTCAGTAGAATTTAATAATTCAGATAAATTTGCTACTGCTTCTTCTACACTAATTGATTTTTTATTATTTTTTTTATTTGATAGATTTTTTGTTTTATTTTTTAATCGTTGTCTATGATATTGATATCCTGTCCCGGCTGGAATTAATCTACCAACAATAACGTTTTCTTTTAATCCGCGTAATTTATCTTTTTTTCCTGCCACGGCAGATTCTGTCAATACACGGGTAGTTTCTTGAAATGATGCAGCTGAGATAAATGATTCTGTAGCTAATGAAGCTTTAGTAATACCTAATAAATTTCGAGAAAATTTTATTATTTTTTTTTTATTTTTTTTTAATTTTTTGTTTTCTAGCATAATACGTGAATATTCTATTTGTTCTCCTTGTAAAAAATTTGAATCTCCGGAACTTGTTATTGTTGCTTTTCTCAACATTTGTCTAATAATAACTTCAATATGTTTATTATTAATTTTTACGCCTTGTAATCGATAAACTTCTTGAACTTCATTTATGATATAGTTTGTAACAGATTGTACGCCTCTTAATCTTAATATATCATGTGGAGATTCAGGACCGTCGGAAATAATATCTCCTTTTTCTACTCTTTCTCCTTCAAACACATTAAGTTGTCTCCATTTTGGGATCATTTCTTCATAAATATCATTTCCATTGGATGGAGTGAGAATCAATCTTCTTTTTCCTTTAGTTTCTTTACCAAATGAAATAATTCCATTAATTTCTGCTAAAATAGCTAATTCTTTAGGTTTTCTTGCCTCAAATAAATCCGCGACTCTCGGTAAACCACCAGTAATATCTTTAGTTCCGACCGATTCTTGAGGTACACGAGCTAATGTGTCTCCTGAAGATATTTTCATTCCGTTGTCTAATTGTACAATAGATTTATAAGGTAAGAAATATTGAGCAGGCATTTCAGTTCCAGGTATAAATACGTCTGAACCGTTTTTATTAATAATTTTTAAAGAAGGTTTTAGATCTTTTCCTTGTATATTTCTTTCAGATGTATCAAGAATTATTATAGAAGATAAACCTGTTAATTCATCAGTTTGTTTAGTAATACTTTGTCCATCAATCATATCGATAAATTGAATGTATCCGCTTACTTCTGTAATTACTGGAATGGTATGGGGATCCCATCGAGCAATTATTTCACCTGCATTAATTTTTTCTCCTTCTCCTTTTGTTAATATAGATCCATATGGTATTTTATAACTTTCTTGTGTTTTTCCAGATTTATCTAACATTTTTAATTCAACGTTTCTAGATATGATAACAATTTTTCCGTTAGAATTAATAACAGATTTTGCTTGATTTAAATGAATTCGTCCATTTTTTCGAATTTGAATGCTAGATTCAGATGCTACTTTAGAAGCAGCGCCTCCAATATGAAATGTACGCATTGTTAATTGTGTGCCGGGTTCGCCAATAGATTGAGCCGCAATAACACCTATTGCTTCACCTTTATTAACTAAAGTTCCGCGAGCTAAATCACGTCCATAGCAATATGCACATACTCCGAATGTTGTTTCACAATGTACTACAGATCTTACTTTTATTGTATCAATAGAATTATTTTCTAAAATACTACACCATTTTTCATTTAATAAAGTATTTTTAGGTATCATTATTTTCAAAGAATCTATAAAAAATATATTTTCAGTAGTTATGCGGCCTAGCACTCTCTCTCTTAAAGATTCTTTAATATCTCCTCCTTCAATTAAAGCGCTCATTAAAATACCTTTATGAGTTTTACAGTCTGTTTCAGTAATTACTAAATCTTGAGCTACATCTACTAATCGTCTAGTTAGATAACCGGAATTGGCTGTTTTTAATGCGGTATCAGCTAATCCTTTTCTAGCACCATGTGTAGAAATAAAATATTGTAGTACATTCAATCCTTCTCGAAAATTTGCTGTTATTGGTGTTTCTATAATGGAACCATCTGGTTTAGCCATTAATCCACGCATTCCCGCTAGTTGTCTAATTTGTGCTGCAGAACCTCTTGCTCCAGAATCTGCCATAATAAAAATATTATTAAAAGATTTTTGAATTATTTTTTTTTTATTTTTATCATAAAAAATATCATATGATAAATTTTTCATCATAGCATCAGCAATATCGTCATTTGCTATCGCCCATATATCTATTACCTTATTATATCGTTCACTTGCAGTAACTAATCCTGTTTGAAATTGTTTATGTATTTTAGAAACTTCTTTTTCTGCTTTTATTATTATTTTTGTTTTTTCTTGTGGAATAATAATATCATTAATTCCTACAGATACGCCGGATTTTGCTGCATATGAAAATCCTACGTACATAATTTGATCAGCTAAATTTACAGTTTCTGTTAAACCTAGAGTTCTATAACAAGTATTTAGTATTTTAGAAATATCTGGTTTTTTTAAAGTTTTATTAACTATATTAAATGGTAATCCACGAGGCATTATGGTCCATAAAATAGCTCTACCAATAGTTGTTTTTATAATTTTTTTTTGTTTTTTAAAATTATCGTGATTATCTTTAATGTATTCAGATATACGGATTTTAACAATAGAATGTAGGTCAACTGCTCTGAGTGAATACATACGCTCAGCTTCTTTTGGAGACCGTAATAACATGTTGGCACCTTTTCCATGACGTTTTTTTCTTGTCATATAATATATGCCTAAAATTACGTCTTGAGATGGAACAATAATAGGTTCGCCATTAGCAGGAGATAGTATATTTTTAGTTGACATCATTAATGATCGAGCTTCTTTTTGAGCAGATTTTGTTAATGGAATATGAATTGCCATTTGGTCTCCATCAAAATCAGCATTATATGCTGCACATACTAATGGGTGTAATTGTATAGCTTTACCTTCAATTAAAATTGGTTCAAATGCTTGTATTCCTAATCGGTGTAATGTAGGTGCGCGATTTAATAAAATTGGATGTTTACGTATAATTTCAGCAAGTATATCCCAAACAATAGATTCTTCATTTTCTACCATTTTTTTTGCAGATTTAATAGTAGTAGCGAGATTTCTTTGTTCTAATTTACCATATATAAAAGGTTTAAATAATTCTAAAGCCATTTTTTTAGGTATACCACATTGATTTAAATGTAAGTATGGACCTACTGTAATCACTGATCGACCAGAATAATCTACTCGTTTACCTAATAAATTTTGTCTAAATCTACCTTGTTTTCCTTTAATCATATCAGCTAAAGATTTTAAAGGTCTTTTATTAGATCCGGTAATAGATCGTCCGCGTCTGCCATTATCTAATAATGCATCAATAGCTTCTTGTAACATTCTTTTTTCATTTTTAACAATTATATCGGGAGCTGAAAGTTCTAATAAACGTTTTAATCTATTATTTCGATTAATTACTCTTCTGTATAAGTCATTTAAATCTGAAGTTGCAAATCTTCCTCCATCTAATGGAACGAGTGGTCGAAGATCTGGAGGTAATATGGGAAGTACAGTTAAAATCATCCATTCTGGTTTATTTTTTGATATTAACAATGATTCTACAAGTTTAATTCTTTTTGTAATTTTTTTTTTCTTTGTTTCTGAGTTAGTATCAAGTATTTCATTTTTTAATCTTATACATATATTTTTTAAATCCATTTTTTTTAAAATTTGTTGTATAGCTTCTGCACCCATTTTTGCTTCAAAATCATCGCCAAATTCATCAATTGCTTGTATATATTGATCTTCTGTTAATATTTGATATTTCTCTAAGTTTGTCATTCCAGATTCTACTACAATATATGATTCAAAGTATAATACTCGTTCTATATCTCTTAAAGGAATATCTATTAATAAACCAATTCTTGATGGTAACGATTTTAAAAACCATATATGAGCTATAGGTGCTGCTAATTCAATATGACCCATTCTTTCTCTACGAACTTTACTTTGTGTAACTTCAACACCACATTTTTCACATATAACTCCTCTATGTTTTAAGCGTTTATATTTTCCGCATAAACATTCGTAATCTTTTATCGGTCCAAATATACGTGCGCAAAATAATCCATCACGTTCTGGTTTAAATGTTCGATAATTTATAGTTTCAGGTTTTTTTACTTCTCCAAAAGACCAAGATCGTATTATTTCAGGAGATGCTAATGAAATCTGAATAGAATCAAATTCTTCAATTTTAGTTTTTTTTTTAAAAAATCTTAATATATCTTTCATAAATTGTTTCTTATAAATGTATAGATAATTAGTAAAATAAGATGAAATAATAGGATTAATTTTGATAATTTAGTATTTTAAGTTTAAATATTTTATATTTTATTCATTATTTAAGTCAATATTAATACCTAAGGAACGTATTTCTTTTATTAATACATTAAATGATTCAGGCATACCTGGTTCCATTTTATATTTTCCACTGACTATATTTTTATACATTTTTGTTCTTCCAGTTACATCATCTGATTTTACTGTTAACATTTCTTGTAATGTATGTGATGCCCCATATGCTTCTAACGCCCATACTTCCATTTCTCCAAATCTTTGTCCGCCGAATTGTGCTTTTCCTCCTAATGGTTGTTGTGTAATTAAACTGTATGATCCAGTTGACCTTGCATGCATTTTATCATCGACTAAATGATTTAGTTTTAACATATACATATATCCTACTGTAACTTTTCTTTCAAACTTCTCTCCAGTTCGTCCGTCAAATAAAGTAATTTGTCCTGAAGTAGAAAAGTTGCCCATTCTTAATAATTCTTTGATTTCTTGTTCACTAGCTCCGTCAAATACCGGTGTAGCAATTGGCATACCATTTCGTAAGTTTTGTGCTAGTTGTAATATTTCTTCATCAGAAAAGTTATTTAAATTAATTTTTTGATGTATTTTATTTCCAAGATTATATGCTTTTTGTAAAAATTTACGAATTTTAAATATTTTTTTGTGATTTTTTAACATTTTATTAATAACATTTCCAATTCCTTTTGCAGCTAAACCTAAATGTGTTTCAAGAATTTGGCCTAGATTCATGCGTGATGGTACACCCAATGGATTTAATACTATGTCTATAGGTATTCCTTCATTATCATAAGGCATATCTTCAACAGGATTTATTTTAGACACTACACCTTTATTACCATGTCTTCCGGCCATTTTATCACCGGGTTGTATTTTTCTTTTTACTGCTAAATAAACTTTTACTATTTTTAAAATTCCTGGCGATAATTCATCACCTTGTTGTATTTTTTTATTTTTTTCTTTTATTTTTTTTGTAAATTTATCTTTTAATTTTAAATATTCTTTTTTTAAACTATTTATCGTAATATCTAATTTTTTAGAATATTGAATATTTTTTTTAAAATAATTGTCTAATGAAGTTATATTAAGATCGTATTCTGGTGTATTAGATTTTATTAATATTTTTTTTATTCTATAAATTAGATTATCTTCAAATATTTTTAATTCTTCTGTTAAATCTTTTTTAGATTTTTTTAACAACATTTCTTCTATTTCTAGAGTACGTAAATCTTTTTTTACTCCATCCCGAGTAAATATTTGTACGTCAATTATAGTTCCGTGCATACCATTTGGTACACGTAATGATGAATCTTTCACATCTGAAGCTTTTTCACCAAAAATAGCTCTCAATAATTTTTCTTCTGGAGTTAATTGAGTTTCACCTTTAGGAGTAACTTTTCCAACTAATACGTCTCCACTGGATACATCAGCGCCTACATAAATAATACCTGATGCATCTAGCTTTAATAATGCTGTTTCTCCTATATTTGGTATATCAGCAGTTATTTCTTCAATACCTAATTTTGTATCACGGCATATACAAGATAGTTCTTGAATATGGATTGTTGTAAATCTGTCATCTTTTACTACTTTTTCAGAAATAAGAATAGAATCTTCAAAATTATATCCGTTCCACGGCATAAAAGCTACGCGCATATTTTGTCCTAGAGCTAATTCTCCTAAGTCAGTAGAAGGACCATCTGCTAAAACATCGCCTTTTTTAATATAGTCATTAATATTGACGCAAGGTATTTGATTAATACAAGTATTTTGATTAGATCGAATATATTTTTTTAATTTATATATATCTATTCCAGATTGTCCTGAATTGATATTAGCTTTATTAACATTTACAATAATTTTAGAGGCGTCTACATATTGAATTATTCCGCTTCTTTTGGCAATAATAGTGACTCCTGAATCTATTGCTACTATTCTTTCCATGCCTGTCCCTACTAATGGTTTTTCTGATTTTATTGTAGGAACAGCTTGTCTTTGCATATTAGCGCCCATTAGTGCACGGTTAGCATCATTATGTTCAAGAAATGGAATTAATGATGCTCCAACTGAAACTATTTGTTGAGTTGATACATCCATATATTGTACTTCTTTGTTATGAAATAGACCAAATTCTCCATTATATCGGCAAGTAACAAAATTTTCTTTAAATTGTCCGTTTTTATTGATTTTCAAATTAGCTTGTGCAATAATATAATTACCTTCTTCGATAGCAGATAGATATTTAATATCTGATGTAATAGTTCCATTTAATATTTTTCTATATGGAGTTTCTAAAAATCCATATTGATTTGTCTTAGCATATATAGATAATGAATTAATTAAACCAATGTTTGGTCCTTCGGGTGTTTCTACAGGACATACTCTACCATAATGTGTAGGATGTACGTCTCTTACTTCAAAACCTGCTCTTTCTCTTGTTAATCCTCCTATTCCTAATGCAGAAATTCTGCGTTTATGTGTAATTTCTGATAATGGATTATTTTGATCCATAAATTGCGATAATTGACTAGACCCAAAAAATTCTTTGATTGCTGAAGAGATAGGTTTAGCATTGATAATGTCTTGAGGCATTAGTGTTTCTAAATCACTTAAAGATAATCTTTCTCGTACAGCTCGTTCAACACGAATTAAACCTATTCTAAATTGATTTTCTACCATTTCTCCAACTGATCGTACACGGCGATTACCTAAATGATCTATATCGTCTGTTTCACCTTTTCCATTACGGATATTAATTAATTTTTTTATTACATCTACTATATCTGTTGTATTTAATATTCCAGATCCGTTTATATTATTACGGTTTAATGATTTATTAAATTTCATTCTTCCGACAGGAGACAAATCATATTTTTCTTTGGAAAAAAAAAGACTATTAAATAAATTTTCAGTAGCTTCTTTTGTTGGTGGTTCTCCAGGTCTCATTATTTTATATATTTCAATTAATGCTGTATGTCGGTCTTTAGTAGGATCGATTTGTAGGGTATTTGAAATATAGGGTCCGTGATCAAGATTATTAGTAAACAATACGGATATTTCTTTATATTTAGATTTTTTTATTTTTTTAAAATCTTCTTTCATTAATTGAGTATTTGCAGTAATAATCGTTATTCCGGTATTTGGATCTATATAATTCTTACTAACTATTTTTCCATATATATATTCGTTTGGTACTTTAATAGATGTAATTTTATTTTTGATTAACATGTTTACGTGTTGGAGTGTGATTCTTTTTCCCTTTTTAATATATGTTTTTTTATTTTTTTTTATATCAAATGATATTATTTCTCCAAGTAATCGTTTTGGAATTAGATTCATAGTCAGAGTGTTTTTTTTAATACAAAAAATATTGTGTTGAAAAAATATTTTTAGAATTTTTTCAGTACTAAAATTTAAAGCATGTAATATTACTGTAATTGGTATTTTTCTTCGGCGATCTATACGTGCAAATAAGTAATCTTTAGAATCAAACTCAAAATCCAACCAAGAACCACGATATGGTATAATTCTTGCATTATATAATATTTTCCCTGATGAATGGGATTTTCCTTTATCACTATCAAAAAATACACCTGGACTTCTATGTAGTTGTGATACGACTACTCGTTCTGTACCATTAACGATAAATGTACCATTATTGGTCATTAGCGGTAATTCACCCATATATACTTCTTGTTCTTTAATATATTTTACTGCAGTATTTTTTGAATCTTTCTCATATACAATTAATTGTAATTTTACTCTCAAAGGTACAGAATAGGTAGTACCCCTTGTTTGAGATTCTTGTACGTTAAATGGTTTTTTTCCTAAAGTATAAGATACATATTGTAATTCAGCATGTTCGTTGTAACTTCGAATAGGAAAAATAGATTGAAAAGCAGATTCTAATCCTTGATATTTATGTTTGTTAGATTGGATGAATTTTTTAAATGAATCGATTTGAATAGATAAAAGATATGGGATATCTAAAATTTTTTTTTGTTTACCAAAATTTTTTCGGATACGTTTTTTTTCAGTATGAGAGTAAACCATTAGCTCCTCAATATATTTATAAATGATAATAAAAAGTTTTATGTAAATTATTTAAAATAATAAACTTTTATAAGAATAAAAATGAATTTAAATTGATATGTTTTACTTATGTATAATTTATTTTATAAAAATATATATAACAGTAAGAACTGGTGACTTAATAATCACCAGTCACTTTAGTACATTTATACATTTTTATATATATTTTTATATTTATTTTTATATAATTTCTGCTGTAGCACCAGCATCTATTAACATTTTATGTAAACTATCTGCATTTTCTTTTGTTATATTTTCTTTTATAATAGTAGGAGCAGATTCTACAAGATCTTTAGATTCCTTTAGTCCTAATCCAGTGGTACTGCGTATTATTTTAATAATAGAGACTTTGTTAGGCCCTATAGTCATTAATTTTACAGTAAAAGATACTTTTTCTTCTTTATTGGATTCAGTAGAAATTTTTTGATTATCCAAGGGAATGTTTGATGTGATATCAAATTTATTTTCTATCATTGAAACTAATTCCATAATTTCTTTTACTGACATTTCAGAAATAGCATGCAAGATTTCTTCTTTATTAATTAACATGATTATTATCCTTAAAATTCAAAATATACATAAAAATATTACAGTTTATATTGATTTGCGTATAATATGATTCAGTAATCTTATAAATTTTCCTAATGATATTTCTTTTAATAATAATATAAATTTTATTACAGCTTCTATGTGTGTTGGTAGTAATGCTAAATCAATTATTTCATTTTCTTTAAGTATTTTGTTTTCATAGATTGCTGTTTTTATTTTAAATTTTTTATTTTTTTTATTAAATTTTATAAATAATCTACTAGCGCTACCTGGATGTTTTAAAGAAAATGCTATTAATGTAGGTCCAGTTAATATATCAGTTAACTTATAAAAATTTGTATTAATTAAAGATTTTTTTAATAATGTATTTTTGATCACATAAATTTTTACGTAGGATTGTATCGATTTTTTACGTAATTGATTTATATTATTAACGGTTATTCCTGATGGATCTGCAGTTATTATAGATAATGATTTTTGCGCAATATCATTAATTTTTTTAATTATATCTTTTTTTTTATTGCGGTGTAATGCCATTTTTTTATCCTATTTTTAATGATGTTTATAAATAATTATAAACAATTGATATTATAAATTTCAGGATATAAGGCGTATATTTTTTACAAAATATTTATATATTATGGATTATTTTTTTTAAAAATTTTTTATAAATATATTAAATATATTAAGGATATACTATATTTTGTAAAGATAGATGATCAATAATAATACCCGGACTCATAGTGGTAGAGATACTGATTTTTTTGTAATAAATGCCTTTTAATTGATTTGGTTTAGATAGTGTAATTTGATTATATAGTGTTAAAAAATTTTCATATAATTGAATTTTAGAAAAATTTATTTTGCCAAAGTTACTATGTATAATACCATTTTTATCGTTTCGGTAATTTATTTTCCCTTTTCGGGCATCTTTTAATGATTTTTTTATATCAGTTGATATTGTTCCGAATTTTGGATTAGGCATAATACCTCTAGGTCCTAGAATAGGTCCTAATTTACCTACTAAATTCATAGTTTCTGGGGATGCAATAATTAAATCGAATTTTATAGTTTGTTTTTTGATAATTACAGCTAAATCTTCCATCCCCACAAAATCTGCTCCATATTTTTTTGCTATTTTTATATTTTTTCCAGTAGTAAATACTCCAATTTTTATTTTTTTTCCAGTTCCGTGAGGTAATAATATAGATCCACGAATATTTTGTTCGGATTTTTTAGAATTAATATTTAAAATAAATGTTGCGTCAACACTTTCTATAAAATTAGCTGGTTTCATACTTTGTAATATTTCTATAGCCGAATTAATAGTATATTTTTTTTTTATTTCTGTTTTTTTGAGATTAAATTGCATTTTTTTTGATATTTTTTTCATTTTTATTCCTTTATTACTTTAATTCCCATTGATTGAGCAGTACCTTCAATAGTTTTAGCTATTTTATCAATATTAGATCCCGTCATATCTATCATTTTTTGTTTTGCAATTTTATATATTTGATTTTTTGTAATTGTTCCAACAATTTCGTGTTTAGGTTTTTTAGATCCGCTTTTAATTTCTAAAGATTTTTTTAATAAAATTGAAGCAGGCGGTGTTTTAACAATAAAAGTAAAAGTTTTATCAGAATATACAGTAATAATAACCGGAGTAGGAATTCCTTTTTCTAACATTGAAGTTTGTGTGTTAAAATTTTTACAGAATTCCATTATATTTAATCCTTTTTGCCCTAATGCTGGACCTACAGGAGGACTAGGATTTGCCATGCCAGATGGAACTTGTAATTTTATATAAGATAAAATTTTTTTATTCATTATTATGCTCCTTATTAAGATATATTACTTTTATATTTATAAATATAAAAATTGAATGATATTTTTTAGTATTTTTCTACTTGATTAAAACTGAGCTCAACAGGGGTAGATCGTCCAAATATTGATACAGAAACTTTTAATCGATTTTTTTCATAATCAACGGTTTCAACAATTCCGTTAAAATCTGAAAAAGGACCATCTTTAACTCGAATATTTTCACCAGGCTCAAACATTTTTTTTGGTCGCGGTTTATCACCAATTTTTTTTAATTTTTGTAATATAATATTTATTTCATTAGTACTAATTGGTGTCGGTTTTTCAGAAGTACCGCCTACAAAACCTAATACTTTTGGTAAACTTTTAATTAGATGCCAACTATCATTATTCATAACCATTTCAATTAAAATATATCCTGGAAAAAATTTGTAATCGCTTTTTTTTCTTTTACCTTTTCGAATTTCAATTACTTCTTCTGAGGGGACTACGACTTGACCGAATATATCTTGCATTTTTTTTATTTTTTCATTATTAATTATTGAATGCGCTACTTTATTTTCAAAACCAGAAAAAGCTTGTAAAACATACCATTTTTTTTTATCTACGCACAATTTCTTATAACCTCGGTGTCAATATCCAGGACACTATACGAAGTATTAATCCATCAGATATCCATAAAAATATAGATGTTAGTATGATTAATAAAATGACTATCCCGGTTGTTTTTAATGTTTCTATATAATTAGGCCATGTGATTTTAGAAAATTCTAGTTTTATGTCTTGTATAAAAGTAATTATTTTTTTTCCGATATTTGTATAAATAAATACACTACATAATAGTACAAAAGAAATAATGAAAAATATTATTTTTATTATTTTTGAAAATTTATGAATAAAAAAAATATAGTTAAAAAATATTGATATAAAGATAACAGTTATACATAACCACTTTATTTTTTCAGTGTGATTCATATATATTCTATATATTTTATGAATATGCATAATTATAGCGCTCTTGTTAGATTAATATAGTAAATTTTCTAAAAATCATTTAATTATAATTATTTTTATTAATATAATTCTATTATTTTAATTTGTATATAATTAAGAATTAATTATATAATTATATGCATAATTCATGTATTAATAATAAAATATATTATGTCTTTGTAAGATAATTAATAAAAAAGCGCATATTTTTTTTTTTTTTTTTTTTTTTTTTTGAATATTTTAATAGAATAATAGAATAATAGAATAAATATTAATTAAATATTTTTTATGCTGATACCTAGATTTGAACTAGGGACCTCATCCATACCAAGGATGTGCTCTATCCGACTAAGCTATATCAGCGGTATTTTTATTTTACTAATGTAGATATTATTGATTTTTTATTTTAATAGCGGTCAGCGGGAATTGAACCCGCATCATCAGCTTGGAAGGCTGAGGTAATATCCATTATACGATGTCCGCTTTTTGGTGGGGGAAGGATTCGAACCTTCGAAGTCAATGACGTCAGATTTACAGTCTGCTCCCTTTAACCACTCGGGAACCCCACCTTTTTGCCGGCTACCGGAATTGAACTGGTGACCTACTGATTACAAGTCAGTTGCTCTACCTGCTGAGCTAAGCCGGCTATATTAATAGAAATATTATTAGAATTAAATTAATTTTAATAAAATTAAATATTTTTATATTTAATTATATCATATATTTTTAAAATATAAAACTATTTTAAATGGTTTTGTATTTTTATTTTTATTAAATTAATTTAATTAATATTTGATTTTTTTATAAGAATTATTTTTTAGTTTATAATATATATTATATTTTAGCTTTTTTTTATTTTTTAATAAATTTTATAATTATTAAAATAATGATATTTATTTTTTATAAATTTTGATTAAAAAATACATTTTAAAATATATAATTATAATTATATATAAATCTGTTACTTATAAATCTTAATAATAATCAATTAGAATAAACATATATATATTCCAAATATATATTTTATATATTTATATGTCATTTTTTTATATTAAAATAATGTTATTATATACTTAACATAACAATATTTTATTCATCATAATTAGGATATATATATGATAAATATGATTCAAGATCATAATGAAAAATATAATTATGAATCCTATCATTTGAAAAACAAAATAAAGATTTCTTTTGAAGTATTTCCTCCCAAAGATGTTTTTTTAGAAAAAAAATTATTTCACAATATCAAACTTTTAAATAAATGTCATCCTGATTTTTTTTCAGTAACAAATAGCATAAATTCCGAAAATCGTGATTCAACATTTTTTATTGTCAAAAAAATACATTCTTTAACGCGTAAAACTGTATTTGCACATTTTACTACAGTTGGATATGATGAATTAGATATACAAACTATTGCAACTAATTATTGGAAAAATGGAATTAAACACATACTTGCATTACGTGGTGATTTACCTGCTCAATATACTAAAAAAATAATATATGCAAATAATTTAATTAAATTATTAAAATCAATAAATGATTTTGAAATTTTAGTAGCTGCATATCCTGAATTACATCCTGAATCTAGTAATTTACAAGAAGATTTAAATAATTTAAAAAATAAGATTGATTTGGGTGTTAAAAAAGCTGTTACACAGTTTTTTTTTAATATAGATAAATTTTTAAAATTTCGTGATAATTGTACAGATATGGGTTTATCAGTATCTTTAATACCTGGAATATTACCGATTTTAAATATTAATCAATTAAAGAAATTTTCTAACATGACAAATGTTGATATTCCTCAATGGATTTTTAATGATTTTTATAAATATGAAGGTGATTTTGATAAATGTACTTCTTTGAGTGTTAGTATTGCTGTAAATTTGATTATTCGTTTATATAAAGAAGGTATTAAAAATTTTCATTTTTACACATTAAATCAATCATATTTAAGTTTAAAAATTTGTCATCAATTAGGTTTGATTTAGTCGAGTGGTAAATTATTATTAATAAAATTTTTTATTATTAAAAATAAAATTGTTTATTATGTAAATAAAAATTATTTTTATGAATTTTCATAATTTAATATATTTTTAAAAATTTATATTAACATGTATCTAACTAATATTTTTATTATAAATTATATTAACAATAAAGGTATTTTTATATATTTAATATAATTTAATTGAATTTTGTATTTTGATATTTAATTTTAATATAAAAATTTTTTATGTTATGTATTATTTAATATATTTTTATATTAATATAAATAATATATTATAAAGAATGTATAACATATGATTATTAAATTTTATTGATATGATAGATGAATTTAATAATAAATAAAAATTAAAAATTTTATTAATAAAAAAATAAATAGAATACTGATATATAACATTATTTATATTTTTAGATGGAAATATTATTTATTTTTTTGTTTCGTTATTTTTAAAACATGATATATTTTTAATATTAGTTTTGGTTCAATTATATATATTAATGAACCAATATATATAATTTAAGTATTTATTTGTATTGATAAATTTATTTGTATGTTAAATCGTTCAAAATAATATATGTATGTGATTTTATATAAAACTATATGGTTTAATTGTAATTTAACATGTTTGTTTTTAATGTAATTTATTGCATCATATTTTTATTAAAAATATATTTTTTAAATAAATTAATTAAAAATTAACTTGTTGGCATAATTTAAATAATTTATTAAACTTATTTTAAGGATAGTCAATAGGTATTAATATTATAGAATATAACAAAATAGGTCTATAGAATATATGAAAAATAATAATGCTAATGAAACAGTAGTTTTAGCATATTCCGGTGGATTAGATACTTCCGCTATTATACCTTGGATAAAGGACCATTATAAATTTAATGTAATTGCATTTGTTGCTGATATTGGTCAATCTCACAAAGATTTGTATAATATAAAGGAAAAAGCAATGATGTCAGGAGCATCTGACTGTTATGTTGCTGATTTAAAAGATGAGTTTGTGGCACAATATGTGTTTCCAATGTTAAAAATTGGTGCTATTTATGAAGGACAATATTTATTAGGAACAGCAATTGCTAGACCGTTAATAGCTAAAGCTCAAGTAGATTTCGCTAATAAAATTAATGCTATTGGGTTAAGTCACGGTGCTACGGGAAAAGGAAATGATCAAGTGCGTTTCGAGTTAGCATATGCGGCTCTTAATCCTTCATTGTTAGTTATAGCGCCTTGGAGGGAATGGGAATTTCAATCTAGAGAGGATTTATTAATATATTTACGTAAAAAAAATATTGAATCTAATGTAACTAAAAAAAAAATTTATAGTCGTGATGAAAATATATTTCATGTATCAACTGAAGGCGGTATTTTAGAAAATACTTGGAATGCTCCTGATAATACGTGTTGGGTGTGGACAAAGAACCGGCATGAAGCACCAAATAATCCAGAAAAAGTTCATTTAAAAATAAAACAAGGTTGTGTAACTGAAGTAAATCATGAATCATTAAATCCATATGAATGTTTAAAAAAATTGAATCATTTAGGCAGCGAACATTCTATTGGTCGAGTTGATATGGTCGAAAATCGTCTTATTGGTATTAAATCACGAGGTTGTTATGAAACTCCTGGTGGAACGATTATATATTATGCTTTAAGAAGTTTAGAACAATTAGTATTAGATCGCGATAGTATGTATTGGAAGAATAAAATTGCGTTGGATATGTCATCTATAATATATGATGGTAAGTGGTTTACACCGGTTAGAAAATCCCTTCAAAAATCTTCAGAAATGTTATCCAGTAGTATTTCTGGTGAAGTAGTAGTTGAGTTATATAAAGGATCAGTGAATATTCTACAAAAAAAATCAAAAAATACATTATACTCTGAAGAGTATGCTACGTTTAATAAAGATAATGTATATAGTCAAATAGATGCACAAGGTTTTATTCGTTTATTTTCATTGCCATCACGTATTCGTGCATTAAATACTAAAAAATAGTATGTGATATATTTATGGTGTATTTTGAGGTAGATATATGTCTCTTTGGGGTGGAAGATTTACTAAGGTATCTCATGTTAAATTTAAGAAATTTAATAATTCTTTAAATATAGATTATCGATTAATAAAAGATGATATTAAATCTTCTATAGCATGGTCAAAAATATTAACAGATATTAAAATATTAACAGATAAAGAACAAAAGTTAATAGAAAAAACATTAAATTGGATTTTAAATCAATATAGTAATGATATTAATGTTATATTAACATCAGATGCAGAAGATATACATAGTTGGATAGAAACTATGTTAATTAATAAAATTGGTGATTTAGGAAAAAAAATATATACTGGAAGAAGTCGTAATGAGCAAATTGCTACTAATTTAAAATTATGGTGTAAAAGAAAATCTAAAATTATTTTAGAAAAAATTATTAAATTACAGTGTATTTTTTTAAATCAAGCATATTTACAGCAAGATACTATTATTCCTGGTTATACGCATTTACAACAAGCACAGCCTATTACTTTTTCATATTGGTGTATAGCTTATATTGAAATGTTAGAAAGAGATCGATTACGAATTTTAGATTTAATGAAGTATTTAAATTTATCACCATTAGGGTCTGGTGCTATTGCTGGAACTTCGTGGAATATTGATAGAAAAAAATTAGCTTTATTAATGGGTTTCTCAGATTGCACAAATAATGCATTAGATAGTGTATCAGATCGAGATTTTATTGTTGATATATTATCTGCAGCATCTATTAGTATGATGCATTTATCTCGTTTTTCTGAAGATTTGATATTTTATAGTTCTGGTGAGGTAAATTTTATTGAATTATCTGATTCAATTACTTCAGGTTCTTCATTAATGCCACAAAAGAAAAATCCAGATATTTTAGAGTTAATTAGAGGAAAATGTAGTGGTGTATATGGATCTTTATGTTCTATTTTAATTTTATTAAAAGGTTTGCCATTATCTTATAATAAGGATTTTCAGGAAGATAAAAAATATTTATTTCAAGGTTTAGATGTTTGGGAAGAATGTTTAGATATAGTATACATTGTAATGAATAATATTCATTTAAATAAAAAACGTGCTAAAAAATTAGCTCAAGAAGGTTATAGTAATGCTACAGAATTAGCTGATTATTTAGTAAAAAAAGGAATTTCTTTTAGAGATGCTCATCATATTTCTGGGAATATTGTTGTAGAAGCTATTCGTCAGAATAAATATATTGAAGAATTAGATTTATTTATTTTTAAAAAATATTGTTCAATAATTGAAAAAGATGTATATCAATGTTTAACATTAGAATCATGTTTAGAAAAAAAAGATGTAATTGGTGGTGTTTCTAAAAGACAAGTTAAAAATTCATTAGATTTTATAAGAGAACGACTATCTCGTTTAAAGTCTTAAATTTTATTTTATAAAATATAATATTATATTATAAAAAATTTAATATATCACGCGATGGTTTATATCGCGTGATATATATAAAATATATTTTTAAAATCATATATTAGCAATATTTTTATATGAATATTTTTATTATTTTTTATATAAATAATTATTTTATATGATTTTTTTGGTTTATTGGAATTTATTAACAGTAAGGTATTAGTTTTAATGAATATGGATTTGTTTTTATATTTCATGTGTTTTTATAAATAAAATTATATTTATAAAATTGTAGATTATTTAATTTTTATTAATATATTAATTATTTTTAAAAATATTTTTATATATAAATTATATAGTTATTAATGATTAAGGAATTTTTAATTTTTTAAATAGTATATATAGATATATATATAATATTTAAATTTATATTAAATAAAGATCTTGTTTGTAAAAATAAAATATTTTAATTATAAATATTAATAATTTTATATAACTAGCATATAAACAATTTTATTTTTTATGATTATTTTTAAGTATAAATATTATGTAAAATATATTTAGTATGTATTACGCTAAATATTTTATCTTTAAATTTGAATTATTTAAGGTAATTTATACTAAGTAAATTTAAATATCGTTATTGTGATTAAAATAATTATCAATAATTATAAATTAATAAATTTTATTATTTTTAATATATATCTATATTTTTAAAAAATATTATTATGATTAGATTTTATATATTTATATTCATATAATAATGAATATATTAATTTCAATATAAAATTAGGAATTATCCAAAAAACTCTTTAATATTTCTGATCGACTAGGATGTCTTAATTTTCGTAGTGCTTTAGCTTCAATTTGACGTATTCTTTCGCGTGTAACATCGAACTGTTTTCCAACTTCTTCTAATGTATGATCGGTATTCATATCGATTCCAAATCTCATTCTTAATACCTTAGCTTCTCTTTCCGTTAATCCAGATAAGACATCATTTGTAATAGCTTTTAAGCTTTCGGATGTAGCGGATTCTAATGGTAACTCTAAGTTTGTGTCTTCGATAAAATCACCTAAATGTGCATCATCATCTTCTCCTACAGGAGTTTCCATAGATATAGGTTCTTTTGCGATTTTTAGTACTTTTCTAATTTTTTCTTCTGGAATTAACATTTTTTCCGATAATTCTTCAGGAGTAGGTTCTCGTCCTGTTTCTTGTAGCATTTGTCTAGAAATTCTATTTAATTTATTAATTGTTTCAATCATATGTACAGGAATACGAATAGTTCTTGCTTGATCTGCAATAGATCGAGTAATGGCTTGGCGTATCCACCATGTTGCATAAGTAGAAAATTTATATCCTCTTCGATATTCAAATTTATCAACAGCTTTCATTAATCCGATATTACCTTCTTGAATAAGATCTAAGAATTGTAATCCTCTATTTGTATATTTTTTAGCAATAGATATTACTAATCTTAAATTAGCTTCTACCATTTCTTTTTTAGCTCTTTTTGCTTTTTCTTCTCCTAATAATATACGTTGATTTATCTTTTTAATTTGTTTAATAGTTAAACCAGTTTTTTGTTCAATAGTTAATAATGTTTGTATGCTTTTTTGGATATCTTTTTGTATTAAATTTAATTTAGAAGACCATGATTTTTTTTTATTAATAGCCATATTAAACCATATAAAATTAGTTTCTTGTCCATGAAATAGCTTTATAAAAATTTTTTTAGGCATTTGACATTGTTCAGTACATAGTTTCATAACTTTTCTTTCTTGTAATCTAATTTTTTTGATTATTTTTCTCATATTATTTACCAAATAATCAAATTGTTTTGGAACTAATCTAAATTGTTTAAATATTTTAGATAATGCATGGATAGCTGTTATAGAATCTTGGTGGTTTCTATTTTTTTTTATAATAGTGTTACTAGTAATATAGTATTGTTTTTTTAATTGTAAGAATTTTTTTTTTGCTAATGTAGGATCAATATGATTGTAGTCATCTGTTTGTTCTTCTATTGGTCTAATATTTAATTGTTGTTCAATATTATGATTAGTTAGATAATCTAATGTATTTTCTGATGAATGAGAAATTTTAGTTTCTATATCAGGGTCTATAAATCCTGTAATTAATTCTGATAACCTAATATCTCCGGATTCTACTCGATTATATTGTTCCAATAAATATAAAATAGCTTCAGGATATTCAGAAATAGAACATTGAACTTGATTGATTCCTTCTTCAATTCGTTTAGCAATATCTATTTCACCTTTTCGAGTAAGAAGTTCTACAGCACCCATTTCTCTCATATACATTCTTACAGGATCAGTAGTTCTGCCAATTTCTGTTTCGACATTTGATAACACTTGATCAGCAGCTTCTGCGGTATCTTCGTCGGTATCTATAGGAGTTTCTTTTATAATTATTTCCTCTATTTCTCTTGCCTCTTCTACTACTTGGATCCCTAAATCTTTTATCATTTGTATAATATTTTTAATTTGATCAGAATCTGTAATTTCATCTGGAAGATGATCATGTACTTCTGAATATGTTAAGTATCCTTGTTCCTTTCCATGAGAAACTAATAGTTTTAATTGTGATTTTGGTTTTTTTTTCATAAGACGATATCCATGTATATTGATTAATTTATTTTAGAAAGTAAATAATATATATGTATTACCATATAAAATTAATATATTTTTATAATATTTTTATATATATTTTATATTTTATGGCAACACATTGTGATTCACCTTATAATATGAATGATTTAATAAGATTAAAGATTAGTAAAATATTTTTAATATAATTGATGTTTATCATCTTTTATTTTGATTATTTTTTTATTAATTTGCCATAATTTATTTTTTTCTACAAGATTAAGTCCATGTTTTCTTTCTAAAGTAATTAATTGATTATACTTATATTCTAGATGTTGAATTTTTAAATTATAGAATAGTTCTTGAATTATAGAAGATATTTTATTTTCGTGAATCATATGGTCCCATGTACTTAAATATTTAAAAATTTTTTCCCATGATGTATATCTATAAAATTCTAGTAAGTGTCCTGTTTTAGTTATTTTGTTATGATGAATTAATTGTATTAATTCTATTAAAATATGTTTTCCATTTATATTAAGTTTTTTTATTTGTTTGATTTTTTTAATTTTTTTTACTAATTTTGGATTTTGAATTATTAGGCTAATTAATAATCTCATTGTAGTTATTTTAATAGAGTTAACTTTATTTAAAGATTTTTTTATATTGGGTGTAGTAATAAATTTGTTAAGTTGATATATATCTAATATTCCTGTTTTATTTCCTAAAATTTTTATTAAATAAATTTTTATTATTTTACTGGGTATTTTGTTAATTAAAGGAATAGTTAAACGAATTAGTTTAATACGATCATTAATGCAACCTAAATTTATATTATTAGTAATTTTATTAAATAAATATGAGTATAATGTTTCAGAATTTTTAATTCTATTTTCAAATTTTTTTTTTCCTTCTTTAAAAATAAGACTGCTAGGATCTTCATTATTTGGTAAAAATAAGAAATTTACTGTACAATTATCATATAGTAAATTTAACGATAAATTTAATGCAATCCAATTTGCTTGACGTCCAGCATTATCTCCGTCAAAACAAAATATAATTTTTTTACTGATATTGAATAATATTTGTATTTGATATTTTGTAACATTTGTTCCTAGTAGGGCAACTGAATAATTAATATTAAATTGTGTTAATGAGATAACATCTAAATATCCTTCTACAACTAATATTTTTTTTGGTTTAGGATTGTATAAATAAAGTTCGTATATTCCATAAAGATTTTTTTTTTTTTGAAATGTTATAGTTTCAGGTGAATTTAAGTATTTAGGATAATTACATTCATTTAATACTCTACCGCCAAAACCTTGAATATGACCGTATTTATTTTTAATAGGAAAAATAATTCTTTCTTTAAATCGATCATATTGATTTTTTTTTATGTGTTTAACAATTAAACCACAATCTGTTACAATAGATTGATTAATATATTTTTTTTTAATATAATCTGTAATTTGATTATTGGTTTTGATAGCAAAACCTAATGAAAATTTTTTCATGATTTCATGGTTAATTCCTCTTTTTTTTAGATATTGATATGCTATATTCGGTACTGTAAATAAATTTTTATTATATATTTTTAATACTTTATTTAAGATATAAAAAATTTTTTTTTTATAAGAATGTTGTTGTATAAGAGTACAGTTATTATTAACATCTACAATATTGATACCATGTAATGTTGTTAGTTCAATAATGCTATTTAAAAAATCTAATTTTTCATATTTCATTAAGAAATCTATTACATTACCGTGTATACCACATCCAAAGCAATAAAAAAATTGCTTTTGGGGGCTCACAATAAATGAAGGTGTTTTTTCATTATGAAATGGACATAGTGTTTTATAATTATTTCCAGATTTTTTTAATGTAATATATTTATTTATTAATTCTATAATATCTGTACGTTCTATTAATTCGTAAATGAATGTTTGAGAAATTTTTCCTGTTATTTTTTTAATTATCATATATTTTTTTTAATTTTTTGACCGTTATTATTTAAATATACGGTCTAAATATTTTTATAATATAAGAGTAGTATTTTACTAATACATTCTAATATGTTTAGCGTTTTCACGTGCTAATTTTTTTGCTAATCGTTTTATTGCTGATGCTTTTGCGCGTTTTCTTTCTGTTGTAGGTTTTTCATAGAATTCTCGTCGACGTATTTCTGCTAATATACCTGCTTTTTCACAGGATCTTTTAAATCTTCTTAATGCTACATCAAAAGGTTCGTTATCTCTTATTTTAATTACCGGCATAATAATTTCCATAAATTTATGTGATTTGTTTTGTAAAAATAAATAATAATTTATCATTATAGATAATAATATAGTATTATTATATGAATTGTTCATTATATATATAATATATAAAATATTAGTATTTATATATAAAAATGATTATATCATAATAAATATTATAGATTATTGGATAGATAATATATTTTAATAAATTTTTATTAATAATAGTTATATTGATGGAAAAATTATGCGAATATTGGGAATAGAAACATCTTGTGATGATACTTCTGTTGCTATTTATGATGCAGAATTAGGTTTAATTTTTCATTCAACATTAAATCAAAATCATGTACATGCCAAATTCAATGGTATTGTACCAGAATTAGCTGCAAGATCTCATTTATATAAATTAATTTATTTAATTAAAAAAGTTTGTATTAAATATTTATTTGATAATAAATATAATATCAAAAAAAATACTATTAATGCTATTGCGTATACTAGCGGTCCGGGCTTAGTGGGATCATTATTGGTAGGTGCAACGATTGCTCGTACTTTATCTTTATCTTTAAATATTCCTTGTATTTTAGTAAATCATTTAGAAGGTCATTTATTATCAGTAATGTTAAATAACAAAAAAAATCTATTTCCGTTTCTAGCGTTATTGGTATCTGGAGCAAATACACAATTAATTAGTACTCATTGTTTTGGTAAATATACTGTATTAGGTAAAACTATGGATGACTCAGTAGGTCATGTATTTGATTATATAGCAAAATTATTAGGTTTAGGATACCCGGGTGGAAAAAAATTATCTAATTTAGCAAAGCATGGTCAATCTGGAAAATATTTTTTTCCGAGACCTATGATAAATAATTCTAATTTAAATTTTAGTTTTTCGGGATTAAAAACACATGTTAAGAATGTTATTCTAGAATGTTCTGATTTATTTAATGAAAAGTATAATATTGCATGTTCTTTTGAAGAAGCTGTAGTGGATACATTAATTATCAAGTGTCAACTTGCTATTCAGAGAAATAATTTAAAAAATTTTTTAGTATGTGGCGGTTTTAGCGCAAATGATTTATTAAGAAAAAAATTAAAAAACTTATTTAAAGATAGTAAAACAAAAATTTTTTTTTCTAAAAAAATTTTTTGTACGGATAATGCTGCTATGATTGCATATGTAGGTTTATTAAAATATAATTTAGGTTTATATTCTCAAGATCAATCTATAACAGTGTATCCTAATTTGTTAATTAATGAGAATATTGATTAATATTTAATAGAATATAAAAGAATTAATTTTTTCGAATAGTATTATATTAATACAGAATTAAATTTACTGTATATATAAATTATTTATCTTACTGATTAAATATCAAGTATATACTCTAATTTATCAAGTGAAACGATAAGAGTAATAATTTATGGTCTATATTAGTGTTTTTATTTAGGTGATATTTTGAAAATTTATTTAGTTGGTGGAGCAATTCGAGATCGTTTATTAGGTTTTTCAGTACATGATCGTGATTGGTTAGTAGTAGGTACCACACCTCAACAGATGTTACAAAAAAAATATCAACAAGTAGGTCGAGATTTTCCAGTTTTTATACATCCAATAACACATGAAGAGTATGCATTAGCTAGAACTGAAAAAAAAAATGGATTTGGGTATTCAAATTTTTTGTTTAATTTTTCTCCAGATATTACTTTAAAAGAGGATTTAATTCGACGTGATTTAACTATTAATGCAATTGCACAGGATTGTTGTGGAAATATAATTGATTTTTTTAATGGTCAAAGAGATATCAAAAAACGAGTTTTGCGTCATATTTCATCTTCTTTTGTTGAAGATCCTGTACGAGTATTACGTGTTGCTAGATTTGCTGCAACTTTATCGCATTTAGGTTTTTATATCGCAAAAGAAACTTTATTTTTAATGAAATTAATTTGTTATCGTAAAGAATTATTGTATTTGACACCAGAAAGAATCTGGAAGGAAACATATAAAGGATTATCTTCTCGTAATCCTCAGGTTTACTTTAAGATTTTACATCAGTGTAATGCTTTATTATACTTATTTCCTGAAATTAATTTTTTTTTTAAAAAAACTAGTTTTTTAAATTTAAACTATAATTGTAAAAATATTTTACAATATAGTTTGATGGAATTATCTAGAATTTCAAAAATTACGAAAGATATTGATATTAGATTTTCTTGTTTTATACAGTTTATAAGTTATTTTTGTTTTTATTATAAAAAAAGTTTAAATAGTTTGTTTTTTTATAAAGAACCGGTTGTGTTAATAAAAAATTTATGTATTCGATTAAAAGTTCCTAAAGAAACACAAAATATTTTAATTTTTATGTGTGGTTTTCATCATTTTTTGCAAAATATTGAATTTCAAAGTTCTGAATTAATAATTAATTTTTTTAATTTTATTGATGTATGGAGAAAACCAGACAGATTGAATAAATTAATATATTTACGATTTTATTTTAATAAAAATATTATTAGTATAAAAAATACATCTCATCTAGGTAGATTATTACAATCTATGTTTTCAGTTGTAAAAAATATATCTATTAATTCTTTTAAAAATAAACATTTATTTCATGGTATTGCTATAAAGCACGAATTATATCGTTTAAGAGTAGATTCATTGAATAAATGGAGACATCAACAATGATTAAAATTTATAATATTTTTTATAAAGATTTTTATAATTATTATTTTATGTATTTTATATATTTCAATATTGAAAATAAATATAGATCTTTATATAAACTAAATATTTAGTTTTATTGGTATAAAAATTTTTTATTTAATGTATATTTTTGACTGTTTATATTTTATTTAAATTACAGCTAAAATTGTAATTCCTGCTTGAACTTTATATAAAAATTTTTTTGTTTTTTTGATTTTTTTTTTACATGATATTTTTATTGTTGTTTGATAATAATTAGATTTTTTATTATTATCTAGATTAGATAATAATAAAATAATTTCTCCAGCACATACATTACAGTTATGTATTTTACTAGGAAAAATATTATTATTTTTATTTTTTATTAAAATATGTATATCTGGATTAGATTGGATTGTAAAACTTATTTCTTTTGAAAAATTATTTTTTATTTTTCCATTGATGGGAGATACAATTATATTTTTTTTTGAGTTAATGATAATTTTTTTTTTGTAAGTAAAAAGATTTTTTGTTTCATAAATATTTTGAATTGTTCCTGTTATAGGAGATACAATATATATGATTTTTTTCATAATTATATTTTCTATTTTGTGGAGATGTTGGTTATTAACCGAACTACCAGTATTAATAAATTTTATTTTTTATAAAACATATTTATTGTTTTATTTTTAAGATGATTTTTACTATTTATAGATTATTGAATTTTAATAGTATATTTATATAAAATATAAAAACTTTAAATTAATAATTAAATTAATATTTAAGAACAATATGTTATTAATGTTATAAAAATTTTTTAAAAAATTTATCTTTTATAATAATAAATTTTATTAATTATGTTGTGTTGATAATTTATATTTTACGGATTGATATATTAATATTTAATTTTATTGTCATTTTGATGACATGATATATATGGTGTGCATAATGAAATCTATTTACAATAAAATTGTAGAATTACGTATACAATTAAGATATCATAATTACATGTATTATACTTTAGATTCTCCTGTAATTTCAGACGATATTTATGATCAATTATGTATTGATTTAATTAAATTAGAAAAAGAATATGGAAAAAAAAATTCATTTAATAAATCAAAAAAAATATTAAAACAAATAGGGGGAAAAAAATTACATATTTTTTCTGAGTGTATACATAAAAGCCCTATGTTATCTTTAAAAAGTACTAATAATATATCTGATATTAAGTTTTTTGAACAGCGAATAAAAAATTATATTAATAATGTAGATAGTATTCAATATTATTGTGATTTAAAAATAGATGGTCTAGCTGTAAATTTATTATATAAAAATGGTTTATTGGTTTCCGCTTCTACAAGAGGAGACGGATATATAGGAGAAGACATTACAAGAAATGTTTATATGATCTCATCTATACCCAAAAAACTTGTTGGTAATAATATTCCCGAAGTTATAGAAATACGCGGAGAAGTTTTTATAAAAAAATCTGATTTTTTGATTTTAAATCAACTTTCTGTTTTAAAAAACAAAAAAATATTTTCAAATCCCCGCAATGCTGCTGCTGGTTCTTTACGACAATTAAATCCTAATATTACTAAACAGAGAAAATTAATGTTTTTTGTTTATGGATGTGGTACGTTTATATCTGATAAAAAAATTTATAGTCATAATGAACGATTAATTCAAATTCAACAATGGGGTTTTTCGATACATCGTGATTATTTACTATGTAGTAATATAAAAGATATTATTGAGTTTTATAATAAAATTTATGATAATAGAATGAAATTAGATTTTGAAATAGATGGTATAGTTGTAAAAATAGATTCTATAGTTTTGCAAAAAAAATTAGGTTATGTAGAAAAATATCCGAGATGGGCGATTGCATTTAAATTTTTTTCGTTAGATATAGAAACAAGAATTAAAGATATATCGTTTCAAATAGGTAGAACAGGTATAATCACCCCTGTTGCCCATTTTATTCCTGTAAATATTTCAGGAGTTACTATTAGTAAAGCATCTCTACATAATATTAGTATGATTAAAAAATTAAATATTTATATTAATGATTATATAACAGTATATCGTGCAGGAGATGTAATTCCTAAAATTAGAAATGTTTTAGTAAATAAAAGAGATAAATTAGCACAACAAGTTATCTTACCGTTATATTGTTCATCATGTCATTCTAAATTATTATATTCATCTAATTTTATTTTTTTATACTGTCCGTCTAGTTTTTTATGTCCAGCTCAGAATTTACAACGATTAGTTTATTTTGCTTCAAAATTTGGGATACATATAAAAGGTTTAGGAAAAAAAAATATCATTAAGTTAATAAATCATGGGTATTTATGTACTCCGGTAGATTTTTTTACGTTAACAGCAGAGAAATTACAAACTATACCTGGAATTGGTAAAAAATTATCTTATACAATAATTGATAATATTAGTTATTCAAAAGATGTTCGTTTAGATAAATTTATTTGTTCGTTAGGAATTATAGATGTTGGTATCTCTATTTCTAAAATTTTAGCTAATTATTATAAATCTATAACTAATTTTATAAATACCAATTATTCTGTATTATCAGAGATTAAGGGTATTGGTGTAAATATTTCTTATTCAATTATTAAATTTATTAAAAATAAAAACAATATTTATATTGTATTCAGATTAATTGAAATGTTAAATATTTTTTTTATTTCTAAATAAAAATAACTATTAATAAATTACTGTTATTATAGTTATTTAATTTTATGGGTCGTGCAGGATTTGAACCTGCGACCAATTGATTAAAAGTCAACTGCTCTACCGACTGAGCTAACGACCCTTTTTTATATTTTGGGTGATGACGGATTCGAACCGCCGACCTCCTCCGTGTAAAGGAGAAGCTCTACCAGCTGAGCTAATCACCCTGATAACAATACTATATTGTAGAACAGATATATTGTGAGTCAATATATATTTTACGTATATATGTTTGTTTGATTAAAAAATATACAATTATTTTGTTTTTTTTTAATTTATAAATATTTTAATAAACTGATTTATTAAATAGAGTATCTTATGAAAGTTAAAACTAGATTTTCTCCTAGTCCTACTGGTTGTTTGCATATAGGTGGTGTACGAACTGCGTTATATTCATGGTTATTTGCACAAAAATATCGCGGATCATTTATTTTGCGTATTGAAGATACTGATACAAAAAGAGTAAACAATGATTATATACAAGATATTTTGTATGGATTAAATTATTTAGGATTACATTGGGATGAAGGACCTTTTTATCAAAGTAATCGGTTAGATATATATAAAAATATAATTTTATATATGTTAAAAAAAGGTATAGCATATAAATGCTATTGTTCACAAGAACGTTTAGACAGATTAAGAAAAAATCAAATTTTAAATAAAGAAAAACCACGATATGATAGAAAATGTAGAGAATATTGTATTGTTTTAAAAAAATCAAATATACCATTTGTAGTACGCTTTAAAAATCCCTTAGAAGGTATAGTAAAATTTAATGATATGATCCGAGGTTCAATACATATATCTAATCACGAGTTGGATGATTTTATCATTCAACGATCTAATGGAATGCCAACGTATAATTTTTGTGTTGTTATAGATGATTGGAAAATGAATATTACTCATGTTATTCGGGGAGAAGATCATGTTAATAATACTCCTAGACAAATTAATTTATTAAATGCATTGAATGCACCAGTTCCATTATATGCTCATGTATCAATGATTTTAGATAATTCTGGTATTAAGTTATCTAAACGAAATCAATCTAGAAGCATTACTAGCTATATTAATGAAGGATTTATTCCTGAAGCAATTTTAAATTATATATTAAGATTAGGATGGTCTTATAAAGATCAGGAAGTTTTTTCTATACATGAAATGAAAAATTTATTTAATATAGAGAATGTTAGTAAATCACCAAGTATGATAAATGATAAAAAACTTCTATGGTTAAATCATTATTATTTAAATAGTTTGCCAATTAAAACTATAATTTCATATTTTTCTATATTTTGTAAAAATAAAAAAATTTTTTTAGATACAGATATTGATATTCAAAATTTATTGAAAGAATTTCTATGTCATCATAATACGTTGCAAGAATTTATATCATCATATGTATATTTTTATAAAGATATCAATTTATATAATGTAGATAATATTCAGATGTATTGTAGTTGTATTAATTTAAAAATATTAAAATTTCTATATAAAAAATTTTTTTTATTGACTTGCTGGTATAAGTCAGATATTTTATGTTTATTAAAACAATCAATAAAACGTTTTCATGTTTGTTTTAAATATATAGCAACTTTAATTAGAATTGGTATTTCTGGAAAAAAAAATACACCTAATATTTCCTCTATAATTTTTTATATTGGAAAAAATAGATTTTTATCAAGAATACATAATTTAATAAAATATATACAATTACATATGTTAGTTTAATTTAATAATATTCTTATTAATAGTAATTATGCATTGTAAAATACATGATTATTTATTTAATATTTTTTAATACAATATTTTTATATTATAATTATAATATACAATATTTAAAAAAATATTGTATATTATTTTATGAATATGATTTATTTATTATAATATATAAACTTTTTTATAAAAATAACCATTATTTTTAATAAACTATGTTTTTAAACATTATATTAATAATATAATGTTTAATATGTTTAAAGTTGCATGTTCATGATTTCTTCATATACATTAATTAGCTTTTCATTCAATTTTATTAATATTGTGATTTTTTTTTTATTTATTGATTTTATTTTTTTATTATATATATTACTATTATATATAGTATTTTTACTATTTTTTTGTATATTTTTAATTGGTAGATATTTTTGTAATGCATGGTTCCATATTGGAAAAAAATTTTTATTTTGATTCTTATTTTCTTGTATTAGATATTTTTTTGGATCTATTATTTTTTTTGATGATGAATTTATTTTCATAATATTTATCCTGTTTTGAAGCATATAGTTTAATATATTTTTTATATGTTGTATATATACTATATATTTTATATTTAGATACTTTTAAATGGTAAAATATATTGGTTATTTTAATATTTAATTAATAAATAATCATATATTTATATCACAATTATTAAGTAGGAAAAATCATGGATGTTATAAATATATTATTTCTTAAAATTAAAAAATATTGGCATCATTTTTTAATTTATATATCACATCGATTAAAATTTATTATCTTTACTATTTGTATTATTTTATTTTTTATATGTTCTATTTTTTTTTGGTTTAATAAAGTTAATTATGTAGTATTATATGATAATTTATCGGATACGGATGGTAAATGGATTGTATCTAAATTACAAGATATGCATATATCATATCGGTTTAATAATTCTTATAAAACTTTATTAGTTCCAGAAGATAAACTGAATGAATTACATTTTTATTTATTAAATAATCAGGATATTAAACAAAAAACTGATGGTTTTGAATTATTAGATAAAGAAAAATTTGGTATTAGTCAATTTCATGAGTATATTAATTATAATCGTGGATTAGAAGGTGAATTATCAAATACTTTAGAGCGTATATTTCCTATTCAGCATGCTCGAGTACATTTAGTTTGTAAACATGATACTGATTTTTTTAGAGAAAAACAAGTCCCGTCTGCATCTATAGTTTTAACTTTATTTCCAAATACACAACTAAATACTGAACAAATAGATGCGATTACTTTATTAGTGTCAGGTAGTATACCGGATTTATCGACTGATCATGTTGTTGTTGTTAATCAGTATGGAAATGTATTAAATAAATTTACATTAAATCAAAATAAATTTTTTAAAAAAAATCAATATAAAAAAATTAATTTTTTAGAACAATATTTATGTGATCGTATTAATCAACTGTTAGTTCCTATGTATGGATCAAAAAATGTAATAGTACGTGTTACTGCAGGAGTAGAATTCGATAATACTATAATAAATAATTCTAATGTAGATCATCTTCATGTAACTTCTTCTTATCCAAAAAAAATATTAGAAAATATTTTAGATATTATTCCGTATAAAAATAATATTTTAGATAATTCATTAAAACAATCATTTTTAGAATTATCTGTTATGAAGATGTTACGTAAATCGTGTACAAAACAAGGTTTAAAAAATAATTTATTTTATAAAAATTTTTTATTAAATAAACAATTTATTTATTTAAATCATTCTATTATACCCAATAAAAAAAATTTTTCTGATAATGTAAAAAAAAAAATAATTGATAGTAATACAAGATATGTAAATGATCTTGTTTTTTTTCCTGGTTTTAAAAATTCGGATATTCGAAATTTAACAATAACTATATTAATAAATTATAAACAAAATGATTTAGGTGTATTTGTTCCTTTATCTATACGTGAATTACAAGATGTAGAAAAATTAGTTAAATTAGCGATAAATTTCTCGGATAGTCGTGGTGATCGTATTAATATTATAAATAATATGTTTGCTACTGTAGATACTAATTTACATCATCAAAATCATTATTTAAATATAAAATTCAATTTATATTATATGTTAGTAATTTTTTTCGGAATGTTGATTTTTATTTTAATTTTTTTTTTATTTATTAAAGATAATCGAATTAATAATAATAAAAAAAATTTTTTAAAATCGTCAAATAATACAGAAGCACGTTTAAAAAATAGTTTTAATAAAAATTTAAATAAATTAAATTTAAAGACAGATAACACTTTAAATAAGCATGATGTTCCTATAAAAAATGATATTTTTAGTAAAAATCCAAAAATTATTGAAAAAATTATACGTTATTGGATGAATAAGAAATGATATATTTAAGTGGTATACAAAAAAGTGCTTTATTATTAATATCTATGGATGTACAGCAATCAGCTGCTGTTTTAAAGTGTTTTAACAACTCAGAAATCAGTATGTTTATAGATGCAATGTTTTCATTAAATGATAATTTAATTAAATATATTGATGTTGTGATAGATGAATTCTATGATTTATTAAATAAAAATAAAATTATTAATTTTGATATAAAAACACGTATATCACAGATTATAGAAAATACGATTGATTCAGATATGTCATATAAATTATTAAAAAAAAGTTTTATAAAAAATGATTTTTTACATAACATAACTATGTTAGAACAATTAGATGCAGAAGATATTTTTTTTTTTCTCCAAAACGAGAATTTAAATATTATTTCAGCACTGTTGCTTCATATAAATGAGACGGTGTCTATAAAAATATTATCATTTTTTAATGAAACAAAAAGATTAGATATTTTAAAAAAGATGGCAAATTGTAAAAAACTACATTATTTGGGATTTATAGAATTAAATAAAATTATTCGTTATTTTTTATATATAAAACGATCCTCCTCTTTAGAGGAAGCCAGAATTAATCAAGTAGTTAATATTTTATCTTATTTTAAATGTGATGATATAATTCATTTTATTAATCAAATAAAAACTCCGTATATAAATATTTTAAATAAAATCATTAGTAAAAATTTTAAATTTAGAGATATAATAAGTATTGACGATTATGGTATTAAATTTATTATTAATAATACAGATTTAGATCATTTATGTATTGTATTAAATCATATAAATGATTCTTTAAAAAATAAATTTATTTCTAATATGTCGTATGAAAAATATGAGTATTTTAAAAAAAATAATCTATTAAATCAATCAATTACTGATGATATAATATATTTGAAAAAAAACTTGTTACTTAAAAATATAAAAAATTTTATACGAGATAATAAGATTATCATTCGAAAAAAATAGGTATACTGTATGAAAAATATTGTAAATAATAATTTATGGAAAGTATGGAATCCAAAAAAACCGAATAAAAATTCCAGTATATTAAAGAAATCCGATATTATTAAATATAAAAAATCGTTATTTTCCGATGTTTTAAAGAAAAAAAATAAACCTATATATTCAAAAATTTATAAAAAAGGATACCAACAAGGTTTAATTGCTGGATACAAAAAAGGATATTTTATTGGATGGACACAAGGCTTGCATCACTCTCATAATTTTTTATTAGAAAATACAACAAGATGTATACAAATACAATATGCTGATTTATTAAAAAAATTTAAAGTTGCTATAAATGATTTTAATGATAGTTTTTCAAAACGATTAATGAAAATTGTATTGCATATTTCAAAAATTTTAGTAGATGATATTTTTTTAATTAATAAAAATTATTTTATTAAAAGAATTCAAAAATTAATGGAACAATCAAAATTTATATTTAATAAACTTCAATTACATGTACATCCTAACAATTATAGGTTGATAATAAAAAAATTTGGAACCTTGATGGATAAATATAATTGGACTGTTATTAGTAATGAAAAAATGGATCTTAATAGTTACCGCATTGTTACTTCTGATGAAGAAATAGATGCTTCTATATCATCTTTTTGGGATAAAATAAATAATGCAGCAAATTTATTGGATTAAAGATATATGAATTCTTTATTAAATGCCTGGTTTAACAAAATTGATGAATTTGAAAAAAAAATTTTCTCTTTTTCTCATGATACTTCATATGGTCGAGTATTAAGTGTAAACAATTTAATTATTGAGGCAACTGGAATATATTTGCCTATTGGGAATTTTTGTTGGGTAGAAAGAATATATAATAATATATTATCAGGAATTATATGTAAAATTATAGGTTTTAAAAAAAAAATTGTTTTTTTAGTTCCTATCTATAATTTAGACGGTGTTTTTCCAGGAGCAAAGGTTTTTTCACAATGCAATATAAACAATAATATTACTAAATATTCTAGTTGCCCGTTTGGGTATCGATTGTTGGGTCGAGTATTAGATAGTTTTGGTTATCCTTTAGATAATTTAGGAGAAATTACATCAAAAAGAAAACCATTTAATTTTTTTGAATCATTTATTAATCCATTACAAAGATTTCCGATTACAGATATTTTAGATACTGGGGTGCGAGCTATTAATAGTTTATTGACTATCGGTAGAGGACAAAGAATGGGTATATTTTCACAACCTGGTATTGGAAAAAGTATGTTGCTCGGAATGATATCTAGACATACTGATGCTGATATAATCGTAGTTTCTTTAGTTGGTGAAAGAGGTAGAGAAGTAAAAGAATTTATAGATAATGTTTTAGGTGTTCATAGTTTAAAAAAATCAGTAGTTATTGTTTCGCCTGCTGATGTTTCCCCTATTTTAAAAATTCAGTCTGTTCAGTATGCAACATCTATTGCAGAATATTTTTGTAAAAAAAATAATCATGTTTTATTAATAGTTGATTCATTAACACGGTATGCTATGGCGTATCGAGAAGTATCAAATGCTATGCATGAAGTTCCTGTATTAAAAGGTTATCCTGCTTCTATTTTTTCAAATATTCCATATTTAATTGAACGTACAGGTAATATTAATCCTAATGGATTAGGGTCTATTACTGCTTTTTATACTGTCCTCACGGAAGGAGATGAATATAATGATCCAATCTTGGATATTGCAAAATCTGTACTAGATGGTCATATTATTTTATCAAAATTATTATCAGAATCTGGTCATTATCCAGCCATTGATATCGAAAAATCTATTAGTCGATCAATGCATTCTATTGTAAATAGAAACCATTATAAAAATTCTATATATTTAAAAAAATTAATTTCATGTTATTATCGTCATCATGACCTAATTAATTTAGGTGTTTATTCTTCTGGAACAAATAAGTTACTAGATAATTCTATTAAAATTTGGTCAAATTTAGAAAAATTTTTACAACAAAAATTTTTGGAATGTTGTACGTATACACAATCAATGTCAGAATTAACTAAATTATTACAAAATATTTAGTATATAAAGCGGAGATGCATATGATTTTGAATATTTCTCGTATAGATATTATAAAAAAAAAATAGAAATAGATATTCAGAAAAATATTTATCATGTAGCGCGTTATGAAAATAAAAAAATAGAAATACAAAAATATTTATTAAAACTTAAACAATATAAAAAAAAATATATTTTTTTATTACATAAAATTTTTTTTTACGGTACTCAACAATATATAATTAATTTATATATAAATTTTATATCTATGTTACAAAAATTTATTATCCAACAGAATATTTGGTTAGATTATTTTAAAAAAAAATTGAAAAGAAGATTATTAATACAACGTAAACTGTGTTCTAGTTTAGAACAATGGAAAAAATTAGAATTACGTTTTAAAAATCGTATATTAAATAAAAAAATATTAACGGAACAACGCGAAGATAATATGTTATGTTTAAATAATTATAATAATTTGCATAATAAATAAAAAAAAAATAATAATTTAGTTATTTATTTTATAAAATATGATATGATATATTTAAAATAATTCTATGATTATATATAGATTATATCTATAATCAACAAAAGTTGTAAATTATGTCTCAAAAATCTAATTTTTGGTTTAAACGATGTAGTGATAAGAAATTAAGTCATATAAATTTTATGAATTTTGTTTTAAACAAACAAAGTTTATTTTTTAAAAAATTATTTAATGATTTTGTTTTATTATTTAATAAAAAATTTAGTGAATTTTTTTCTTGCTCTATAAATATAAAATTTATACATAGTCGTGTTGAATGTACTAATATACAAAGTAAGAGTGTATATTTAAAATATATTGGTAAACAATTTTTTTTAAGAGGTTACACTGATAAGTGCTTGATATTAATTACAAAAGATTTATTTATTATTTTTATTGATTATTTATTTGGTAATTTTAATGAGAATATTTCTGAATACTTGAATCTTAATAATTTAACATATAATGAAATTAATATTTTGGATATTTTGTTAAAAAAAATTTTTATTATTTGTGATTCAACATTTTTAAAAAATATTTCAATATCAATTATTAATAATTGTAAATTTACTTTATTAAAAGATCTTTTATATAGAAGATTTATTGGGTTGCCTTATATATGTTTTACATTTAAAATATATATATATGATCGTATTAATATATTAAAAATATATATTCCGAATTATATTGTTTCAGAATTTTATAAATAGAAATATTTTTTATTTTTATAATTTTGTTAATTATATGTTATATTTTTATTTCAAATATAGTATTATATATACTATAATATATAATTATTATATAAAAATTTATTTAATTATTTTTAAATATTGTGTATAGTATATATATGATATATTAACAATTCATAATATAATATATATTTTAAATAATTTTATTTTAAAAGATGATGGAAAATTTTGTGAATAAAAAAGAAGTTATACATCAAGAAACACAGAATAAAAATTCTGATGAAAATATAGTAGATAATTCTATGTTAAATAATTTATCTGTTATGTCTGTTCCTGTTTCTATTACTATAGAGTTAGGAAAAAATAAAATTACTATTTATGAATTATTACAGTTATCACACGGATCTATATTAGAATTAGAAGATACAGTAGACAAGCCATTAAACATTTTTGTTAATAATTGTTTAATTGCATTAGGTGAATTAGTTGTACATAATGAAAAATACGGTGTTCGTATAGTAAAACTATTACACAAATAATTTATAATATAAGCTTTTGATCATGTGGAAAATTTATGAAATTAAACACTTATATGCAATTTAGTTATATATATAATATATCTCATAAAAACATGATTCATTATTTTTCTAATCAAAATAATGGAAGTATATTTATGTATGTTATTTTATTTATTTTTGTTTTTTTATTTTTAATAAAAAAAATTAAATCATTTTATTCAAGTTTTAATAATACCGGTTATATAACTGATAAAATTTATTTGAATTCTAATCATTATATTTGTATATTAAATGTTGAGAAGATTAGATTATTAGTTGATGTTAATTTAAAGAAAATTCATGTAATACAAGAATTACCTCCTATTAAAGAGAATGCACTAAAAAAACAAAAGAAATTTTCATTTTATTCTAAATCCATAAATTTTTTTAAATCAATAATATCTTGGTTTAAGTGAGGTAACATGTTATATAAAAATATAATTTCTAACTTATCTGTTATTCCACTTTTTTTATTGACAAATACGTCTAATAATAATGCAAATAATATAATTAATAACGGATTTGATATATTTAATTTATCTATTCAATCATCAATACTATTAACTATTTTAAGTTTAGCTCCTATATTGTTATTAATGACGACATGTTTTACTCGTATTATTATTGTTTTTAATTTTTTAAGAACTGCATTAGGAACACCTTATTCTCCTCCTAATCAAGTATTGATAGCACTATCTTTGTTTTTAACATTTTTTATTATGTCCCCAGTATTAGATAAAATATCTAGTACAGCAATTGTACCGTTATATAAACATGAAATTAATATAAATGTAGCTTCTGCTAATATTATAAAACCATTATATAAGTTTATGCTGCAACAGACTAGAAAATCTGATATTTCTGCATTGTTACGGTTATCTAAAGGATCATCACATAAAATAGATAAAATAGATAAAATAGATAAAATAGATATAAATGAAATACCTATCAGTGTATTAATACCAGCATTTATGATTAGTGAATTGAAAACTGCTTTTCAAATTGGTTTTACAATTTTTTTACCATTTTTAATTATTGATTTAGTAGTCGCGAGTGTTTTAATGTCTTTAGGTATGATGATGGTTCCACCTGCTACAATTGCTTTACCTTTAAAACTAATATTATTTGTTTTGTCGGATGGATGGAAATTATTAATTATATCTCTTTCAAAAAGTTTTTTTGTTTAAAAAATTTACTATTTAATTACTGACTATAATGGATATTATTATGAATCAAGAATTTTTGATTACATTATTCCAAGATTCTATTAAGTTTGCGTTATTATTATCCGCACCTTGTTTGTTATCTACGTTATTGAGTGGTGTATTAATGAGTGTATTTCAAGCATCAGTACAAATAAATGAACAAACATTATCGTTTATACCTAAGATAATATCAGTATTTTTATCTTTTATTTTTTTTGGACCTTGGATGCTTCAACTTACTATAGAATATATAAAAAATATTTTTCATATAATATCAATTATGAATTAATTATCATGACACATAACTTACTTTATAAATATATTTTTGGTATGAGTAGTAAAATTATATTAATTATGTCGCGTATTTTATCTACTTTAATGTATTCTAAGATATTCAGTTATATTAATTATGATTTATCTATTAAATTTTTTTTGGTATATTTAATTAGCTATTTATTAGAACCATTTGTATCTGGTTATAATGTTAATAATTATGATATGGAATTTTTTATAATTTTATTTAATCAAATTATAATAGGAATAGCAATAGGATTTTTGTTTCAATGTTTATTTTCTTCTATACTTTTAGTAGGAGAAATTATTAGTTCTCAGATTGGTTTATCGTTCTCTACTTTTTTTGATTCAGGGAATCATTTTTATTCTTTAGTTTTTTCACAGTTTTTAAATATTTTTTTTTTATTTGTATTTTTCATATATAATGGTCATTTAAAATTAATTATTTTTTTGATAAAAAGTTTTGATATATTTCCATTATATAATACATTTATATATAAAAATATTTTTTTATCTATTATCAATTTTTCTAGTCTTATTTTTTTAAACGGAGTATATTGTGTTTTACCAATTTTGTTTTTTTTTTTAATTTTATTTATAGCATGCGTGCTATTAAATCGATTAGTACCTAATACATCTTTATTTTCTTCTTTTCCAATTATTATTTTTGCTGTTGGTTTGATGTTGTTAAAATACTTTATTTGTCGATTTTACGGATTTAGCAAAATTTTACTTGATTATTTATTTTATTACTTGAAAATGTATGTATTTAAGTTATTAAATTATTCTTAATATTAGTTATTTTAAATACATGATTTTTTCATGGTTTAATCAAAATAATATACATGATTATAATGTATATTATTTTTAAATACTAAATATTTATAAATATCATTTATTGGAGATCTTATAGTAGATCTCCGGTAAAGTTATATAGATATAAATATTATTTTATAATTTTATATATTATTTAATTTTTCTTTCTTCGTATAAAACATGTTTTCTAATAATTGGATCGTATTTCTTAATTTTTAATTTATTAGTTTGATTGCGTTTGTTTTTTGTAGTGGTGTAGTAGTGTTTACTTCCACTAGATGAAATTAGTTTTATTTTAATTCTATTATTTTTAGCCATATTTTCTCTTTTTTATATAATATATTTTTTATATATTTTTTCAATTCCAAATTTATTTACCATTCTCAATCCTTTTGCAGATATACGTATTTTTATTTTTTTATTTTGACTTGGTAACCAGAACGAATGATATTGTATATTTAAAGAAAATTTTCTTTTAGTTGCGTTCATGGCATGTGAGCGATTTTGGCCCAACATTGGTTTTTTTTTAGTGATTTGACATATTTTTGACATAAAAATTATTCCGTTTAATAAAAATATAATTATTTTTATGAATTTAAAATAATTAAATATTTTAAATTTTTAATTTTTCTGTATTATAAATTTAGATTTTTATATCTATTAACAGCATTTATTATTTCTAATTTTGCATATTCAACATCTTTCCATCCATTTATTTTAACTGATTTATTTTTTTCTAATTTTTTATAATTTTTAAAGAAATAAACAATTTGCTTTTTTAGTAATTTTGGTAATTGGTTAATATTACGAATATTTATATATTCTTGTGTAATTTTATTATGTGGTACAGCAATTATTTTTTCATCTATCCCTGATTCATCTTCCATATCTAATAATCCGATAGGACGACATCGAATGATAGATGTAGGTTGTAGTGGATACGGGCTTGGTATTAAAACATCTAATGGATCTCCATCTAACGATAGAGTATGATTTATAAATCCGTAATTACAAGGATAAAACATATTAGTAGGTATAAATCTGTCGACATATAACATTTGAAAGGATTTGTGTAATTCATATTTTACAGGAGTAGAATATGCAGGAATTTCTATAATCCCATATATGTCATCAGGAATATTTTTTCCTGTAGGTATTTGAGTAAAATTTTTTGTTTTTTTCATATATGTCAATGTAAATGATAGTAATGATAAATTATTATTATAATAGATAATTAATATAATAATATTAATTTTATTAAATAATTATATGCGAATATAATTATAAGTATATAAAAATAATTAAAATATATTAATATGCAATACATATATAAATGTGTAAATTGATATTATATATTTATATATGTATTATATTTATTAAATTTTTATTAATTTAATTTAATTTTTATGTTTTGTATTTTTAAAATTTATATTGGTTTAAGGTGCATTGAAAATGTTATTTTTTTATGATATAGAAAAAGATTTAAATATTTTACTGCATAATATGCGGCAGGTAATATTTTATTTAAATAAAAAAAAATATACTGGTTTTATTAAAATAAAAAAAACATATTGTTTAATCGTATCAAATCGATATGGAGTTATAGACAATATTGAATCATTTAATTATATTAATAGTACAGTTATTACATACGATAATTATCGTCAATATTCTACATCATCCAATGACGTATCTATTTTAGGAATATGTAATTCTATTGATAAATCAATTTATCTATCTAAGTATACAACTAAAGATAAATTTATCGGTTTACCTGATATAAATTTATTATATAATAATAATAAAAAAATAAATTTATTTTTTCCTCATTCTTTTAGTCTAGAGGAAATTAATAATTTAGTCAATACAGCAGATTCTGCAGCTTTGAATTTTGATGCTAGAATTATTAATACAGATAGTTCTATTTTTGAATATTTTATTAATATTAAGATTATAGGAAATAGTTTAGGTTGGATAGGAAATCAACTATCTACATATAATTGTTTATCTAGTTGTGTTATAGCCCGTGATAATAATTCGATGGAAAAAGATATTAGTTATACTGTTGCAAGAGATTTTAATGATTTAGATGATCCTATATTTATAGGTCAGGATAGCGCAAAAAAAAGTATTGCAAAATTAAATTCGAAAAAAATACGTACGCAAATTTCTCCTGTTATATTTAGTTCTGATGTTTCTTGTGATTTATTTTTTTGCTTAATGAGTGCAATTAATGGACATGTTGTATATAATAAATCAACATTTTTATTAAATCATTTAAATAAAAAAATTTTTCCTGATTGGTTAAATATTTTTGAAAATCCATTTTTGGACAAAGGTTTATCGTCTTCATTATTTGATAATGAAGGTGTGGTAACTACTGCTAGAAAGATTATACATAACGGTATTTTACAAACATGGTTGTTAGATACATATTCAGCTAATCGTTTAAATATGTATAACACTGGACATGCTGGAGGAGCATATAACTGGTTAGTATCAGCAGATACTAAATTTTTAACATCGTTTAATCAAATTTTATATTCTATGTATCAAGGATTTTTAATTACTGAATTAATAGGTGATGGTTTTAATATAATGACTGGAGAGTATTCATGTGGTGCATGTGGTTTTTGGATAGAAAAAGGAAAAATAGAATATTCTGTTAATGAAGTTACTATTTCCGGTAATTTGTTGAATATGTATAAAAATATTATTTGTATAGCTGATGATATAAATATAAAAAATAAAGTTCAATGTTCTTCTATATTGATAGATAAAGTACAAATTTCTGGAATTTAGTAAGTAAATAAATTATATATTATGAAGTTGATTTATAAGCCGGGTTCTGTTTAAAACAGTCATTTATCTAGATTAATAATCACTTATTAATTCAAAGCAGTCTACCCGGAGTAGTTATGCGGGCCACATTCTCCTTCTTGACCTTGCTCCTGATGGAAGTTTACCATGCCAAGATTGTTACCAATTTTGCGGTGCGCTTTTACCGCACCATTTCACCTTTTCCTATTAAAATATTATGATAATACATATTTTTTTTATATAGGTAGTTTATTTTCTGTTGCACTAGTCGTAAGATTACTCTTCCCAGGTGTTACCTGGCACCGTACCCTATGGAGCCCGGACTTTCCTCTGTCAATAAAATTATATTACAGTGACTGTTCAATCAACTTCATAAAATATTTTCTTTAATAATTTTATTATAAAGAACATTTTTATTAAGTCCACATATTTTTTTGGTAATTTTTATTGCTGTAGTATTATTAGTTTCTTTTTTTATTATATTAAATATTTTTAATGCTTGTGAAGATATAGTTTTTGTATTATTTTTTTTATCTCCTTCAATAATAATAGTTATTTCTCCTTTTTTCCAGTATATATCATTACTAATTATTAATAATAATTGTTCAGCTGTTCCTCTCTGTATATTTTCCCATTTTTTAGTTATTTCTTTAGAAATTGTAATCTTTCGTGTAGCACCTATAATTTTTTTTATTAATTGTACTGTATGTATTAATCGTTTTGGAGATTCATATAAAATTATTGTTCGTTTTTCTTTTCGTAAAGAATATATTTTTTTTTCACATTTTTTTTTTTTATTTGGTAAAAATCCTTCATAACAAAATTGATTAGCTTTTAATCCTGAAGCACAGAGAGCTGTAATTGCTGCACATGCTCCAGGTAGTGGTACTACACGAATATTATTATAATATGCATGCTTGACTAATATATATCCGGGATCATTAATAATTGGAGTTCCGGCTTTAGATACAATTGCAATATTATTACCATTTTTTAATATATTAATATATTGATTAGTTTTTTTTTTTTCGTTAATAGTATTTAAAGATAATAATTTATTTATAATAGAAAATTGATTCAATAAAATTGATGTATGTTTAATATTTTCAGTTATAATAAAATCTACTTTTTTTAGAATATTGACGGATCGATATGTTATATCTAATAAGTTTCCTATGGGTGTTGGTACAATATATAATAAACCGATATTATTTTTTTTTTTATACATAAAAATTAATGATTCCTTATATTATTAATGATATTTAATGTAAAATAAATGTTATTTAATAATTTCTAGTAAATAATTTATTAATTTATAAATAAAAATTTTTATAATTAAATTATATAATAATTATTATATATAATAATTATTTGATATTTTAAATTATATTATAATATAAAAATAAGTATTCTAATACATTGATTGAGTGTTTTGTTAAGGATAACAATAATTGAAAAGAATCGTTATTACTGGTTTTGGAATTGTTTCAAGTATAGGTACTACTGAAAAAAATATTGTAAAATTATTAAAAGAAGGTATTTCAGGAATAATTTTTTCAAAAAAAATGAAAAAATATGGTTTACATAGTACTGTATGGGGAAAAATATCTTCTAGAAAAATGAATCAAATACCTAAAAAGTTTTTACGATTTATGAATTTTGCATCGATATATTCTTATTTATCCTTACAAGATGCTATTAAAGATAGTAAATTATATCCTGAAATATATATGAAGAATCCTAGAGTAGGTATTATTATGGGATCTGGTAGTGGATCTTTTAAATTAAATACATATTGGTGTAATAAAAAAAAAAATAATGTTAATAAAATTAGTCCATATGTTGCTATTAAAAATATGACTTCTTCTATATCAGCCTGTTTAGGTACTTTTTTTAAAATTTATGGAATTAATTATTCTATCAGTTCTGCTTGTTCTACTTCCGCACATTGTATTGGTAATGCGTATGAGTTAATTTCTTTAGGTAAACAAGATATTATTTTTGCTGGTGGTGGAGAAGAATTGAGTGTAGAGTTAGCATGTCAATTTGATGCCATGAGAATATTATCTGTACGATTTAATAAAACGCCTGAACGTTCTTCTCGAGCATTTGATGAAAATCGCGATGGATTTGTTATTTCGGGAGGTAGTGGTGTTGTTGTTTTAGAAGAATTAAATTTTGCTTTATCTAGAAATGCTAAGATATATGCAGAAGTAATTGGTTATGGAGCTACTTGTGATGGTTACGATATTGTACATCCGTCAGGAGATGGTTTTGTTCGTTGTATGAATTATGCTACTAAAAATATTAAACATTCTGTTGATTATATTAATGCTCATGGTACTTCTACTAAAATTGGTGATATGAAAGAATTAGATGCCATAAAAAAGGTTTTTAGTGGTTTTCGTATTCCTTATATATCATCTACTAAATCGATTACTGGTCATTCATTAGGAGCTTCTGGAGTTCAAGAGATTATTTATACTATGTTAATGATTAAATATAATTTTATTGCTCCTAGTATCAATATAGATTTTTTAGATCCTATAGGTTATAACATGAATATTGTTACAAAATCAATAAATACAACGATAAATGTTGCTATTTCTAATAGTTTTGGTTTTGGTGGTACTAACGCTAGTTTAGCGATACAAAAATATTATAAAATAGATAATTACTTTAAATCTTTTATTTAAAGTTTATATAAATTATTATATATATTTATAATTGATTTTTAATAATTTTATATATCTTGAATAGTATTTATGAATTGGTTATATTTATATTATTTTAAATATTTTTTATGATATATTTTTAAGTATAATAGTAAAAATTATATTTATGAATTGTTAATATTGTTAAATATAGTATATGTAATTTTATTTTTTAATATTTTATATTATAAGGTTTGATATATGAATCAATTAGAACGATTAAAAAAATATACAACTGTAGTAGTTGATAGTGGAGATATAGAATGCATTACTAAATACAAACCTCAAGATGCTACTACTAATCCAACATTAATCTTAAAAAGTGCTTTATCAAAAAAATATGAGTTTATTATTAATAATGCTATTCAATATGCAAAAAAAATAGGTGGTTCAACATCCCAAAAAATACAAAATGCTAGTGATATGGTATCTGTGGGATTTGGTATAGAAATTTTAAAGCATATTCCTGGATATATTTCTACTGAGATTGATGCAAGATTATCTTTTAATACTGAAGAATGCATAAAAAAATCAATCAAAATAATTGATTTATATCGTAATAATGGAGTTGATGTTTCTCGTGTACTTATTAAGTTAGCAGCAACATGGGAATGTATTCAAGCAGCTTATCAATTAAATGAATTAGGTATTTTATGTAATTTAACTTTGTTATTTTCTTTTGCTCAAGCTCGTGCATGTGCAGATTCTAATGTATTTTTAATTTCTCCGTTTGTTGGACGAATTTATGATTGGCATCAAAAGTTTTGTTCAAATTCTTCATATGATTCTATTACTGATCCAGGTATTTTAGCAGTAAAAAAAATTTTTGTTTATTATAAAAAGTACATGTATCAAACTATTATTATGGGTGCAAGTTTTAGACGAGTAGAACAGATTTTAGAGCTAGCAGGATGTGATCGTATTACTATATCTCCTGATTTATTAGAACAATTGAAAAAGCAAACTTTTAGTTTCACAAAAAAATTAGATTCTACAAAAATTAATACTTTATCAAATAAACCGATTCCGTTATCAGAACCAGAATTTAGATTTTTACATAATCAAGATGCTATGGCTGTTGAAAAATTATCTGAAGGAATTCGGCAATTTAGTTATGATCAAATAGAACTAGAAAAATTTTTATTAAATTCTTTATAATTTAAAAAATTATACTTTAATAATGAATTTTTAATATTTTAAAAGAATTATTTTACTAAAGGAATATACATGTTGTTTCGACGAGAGTTATCTAATGCTGTCCGAATGTTGAGTATTGATGCTATTCAAAAAGCACAATCAGGTCATCCTGGAGCTCCTATGGGTATGGCAGATATTGCTGAAGTATTATGGCGTGATTTTTTAAAACATAATCCTAATAATCCATTATGGCAGAATAGAGATAGGTTTGTTTTATCTAATGGTCATGCTTCTATGTTATTATATAGTTTATTACATTTATCAGGATATGATATATCTATAGATGATTTAAAAAATTTTCGACAATGTTTTTCTAAAACTCCTGGTCATCCTGAAGTAGGTTGTACTTCTGGAGTAGAAATTACTACTGGTCCTTTAGGTCAAGGGTTAGCTTCTGGTGTTGGTATGGCAATGGCTGAAAAATTATTATCGCAATCTTTTAATAGAAATAATTTTAAAATAGTTGACCATTATACATGGGTATTTGCCGGTGATGGATGTTTAATGGAAGGTATTTCGCATGAAGTATGTTCATTAGCAGGTACTTGGAATTTGGGTAAATTGATTGTTTTTTATGATAAGAATGGTATTTCTATTGACGGTGAAATATCTGGATGGTTTACCGATGATACTAAGAAACGGTTTTTATCATATAATTGGCATGTAATAGAAATAAATGGTCACAACTCAGAAGAAATAATTTGCGCTATAAAGATAGCTAAAAATAATTTAACTCAACCATCATTAATAATGTGCAATACAGTTATTGGGTTTGGTTCTCCTAATAAATCTGGTAAATCAAGTGTTCATGGAGCACCTTTAGGTGATATAGAAGTTTCTTTGACCCGTAAACAATTAAACTGGAATTATCCTCCGTTTTTTGTTCCTGCTCATATATATTCTGCATGGAATGCTGTTCGTGCAGGACGGTTAGCAGAATCTTCATGGAAAAGTTTATTTGAAAGATATTCTGTAAAATATCCAGAATTATCTTCAGAATATATACGTCGATTTAAACAACAATTACCTAACGGATTATATAGTGGATTACAAAAATTTTTATTGAAATCAAATAGTTTACTTAAAGATATTTCAACACGCGAAGCTTCACAAAATATTTTAGAAGAATTTGGATCATTATTACCTGAGTTAATTGGTGGTTCTGCTGATTTAGCGCCTAGTAATTTAACTATTTGGTCCGGATCTAAATCTATAAATAAACATGAATCTGGTAATTATATTCATTATGGAGTAAGAGAATTTGGGATGACAGCAATAGCAAACGGAATATATCATCATGGAGGTTTTATTCCGTACACTGCTACTTTTTTAGTTTTTGTGGACTATGCTCGTAATGCTATACGGATGGCCGCACTAATGAAAACACGACAAATTTTTATTTATACACATGATTCTATTGGTTTAGGAGAAGATGGTCCGACTCATCAACCTATTGAACATATTTCTACATTAAGATATATACCTAATTTAAGTGTCTGGAGACCATGTGATGCTATTGAAACCGCGATATCTTGGTTTTATGGACTTAATAGAAAAAATGGTCCTACATCTTTAATATTATCTCGACAAAATATAGTTCAATTTTCTAGAACAGATGATCAAATACAAAATATTTATAAAGGTGGATATATTTTAAGAGAGTATGGGAAAATAATTAATATCATTATTATTGCAACTGGATCAGAAGTTCCATTAGCTATTAGTGTTGCTAAAGAATTATATAAATTAGGCTATTACACTAGAGTAGTGTCTATGGTTTCTGCTGATTGTTTTGACAATCAAGATAAAATATATCGTGAATCTGTTTTACCTGTAAAAATTACCAATCGAATATCTATTGAAGCAGGTATTAGTGAATATTGGTATAAATATGTAGGTCTTAATGGTTTAAGAATTGGTATTGATACTTTTGGTGAATCTGGACCTGGAAAAAATTTATTTGAAATATTTGGTTTTACTGTAAATAAAATAATAACTCGTATTAAAAAATGTTTTTTTAGTTAATTAAAATAAATAATTTTTTATTATATATATTTTATTATTTTGTATGTTTTTAAAATTATTTTAAGAATATTATTATTCTTGATTATATAAAATAATATTAAGGTATTATATGTATACCGAAGTAGTAAATTTAACACGAAAATTGATTAATATACCATCAATTAGTCCAAAAGATTTTGGTTGTCAGGAAATTTTAATAGAAAGATTAAAAGCGTGTGGTTTTTTTATTGAAAGAATAAATTTTAATGATACAAATAATTTTTGGGCATGGCGGGGATATGGAAAAACTATTATTTTTGTAGGACATACTGATGTAGTACCGGCAGGTAATATTATTGATTGGAAAACACCACCGTTTTTATCTACCATAAAAAATGGGTTTTTATTCGGTAGAGGTGCAGCGGATATGAAAGGTTCATTATCTGCTATGGTAGTAGCTGTAGAGAATTTTATTAAACAAAATCCGAATCATAATGGTCGTATATCTTTTTTAATTACTTCAGATGAAGAATCGACAGGAAAAAATGGCACTAAAAAAGTAGTTTCTTTTTTAAAAAAGCGTCAAGAAATAATTGATTATTGTTTGGTTGGAGAACCGACAAGTGAAAAAAATTTAGGTGATTGTATTAAAACTGGTCGTCGAGGTTCATTGTCAGTTTTTTTAAAAATATACGGTAAACAAGGACATGCAGCATATCCAGATTTAGCTGTGAATCCTATTCATAAATCTATACCGTTTTTAACGGAATTGTCTACTTTATCTTTTGATAATGGCAATAATTTTTTTATACCAACTAAATTACAAATTTTAAAAATATCTTCAGGAAAAAATTATGTAACTAACATGATTCCTGGAGATTTAAGTGTTTCCTTGAATGTGAGATTTAGTTCTTTGTCAAAAAAAAAAAATATTATACAGATAATCAATAATTTGCTAAAAAAATATTCTATACGACATTCTATTCATTGGACATGTCACGCTAAACCATTTTTTTCTTCTCCTAATAATTTTTGTAATATTATAACTAATAGTATATATCGTTTTACTAATATTAATCCTGTTATTAAAACAAATGGTGGTACTTCTGACGGTCGATTTATGGTAGGAATAGCTAATCAAATAGTAGAATTTGGTTTACTGAATTCTACTATTCATCAGGTGAATGAATGTATTAATATTTTAGATTTGTTTAAATTACAAAATATTTATTTTAATATATTAAATGAATTATTTTTATAATTTTTATATAAAAATATATTTTAAAAATTAATACGATTTTAGTAAATAATTTTAATTTATTTAACATTATTATTCTATATAATATTTATGCAATGATAATATTAATTTTATCATTGCATGAAGTATAGTATAGCATACTACTATTGTTTAGTTATATGTTATAAGGTTTTATGAATAATTTATATATAATTCTATATTTATATGAGGATAAGATTTTTTTTAAAACTACACTATAATATAGTATACTCTATGTATTGAGTATATTATAAATTAATAGAATTAATAACTTTTTTTAAAATATCTTGATTTTTTTGTAATAACGGTGTCATAGGTAATCTTAATTTATTTGATTCGATTAAACCAATATATTTAGCTGCCCATTTTATAGGTATTGGATTTGTTTCTTTAAATAAAAGATGATGTAAAATATTTAATTTTTGATTTATTTTTCTAGCTTTATTAAAGTCTCCTTTTAATGCTAATTTACACATCTTTGTCATATAATTTGCTGCAATATTTGCTGTTACAGAAATAACTCCGATTCCTCCTAATTGTATAAAATCTAAAGCCGTCGTATCATCTCCGCTAATTAAAAGAAAATCATTTTCTACTAATTGTTTAATTTTATGGATTCGAGATAAATCCCCCGAAGCATCTTTTAATCCTATTATATTTTTATATTTAGATAACTGGGCAATTGTTTCGGGTAATAAATCACATCCTGTACGATTAGGTACATTATATAATATTTGTGGTAAACAAGTACTTTCAGAAATCGCTTTAAAATGAAGATATAATCCTTGTTGTGTAGGTCGATTATAATAAGGAGTAACATTTAAACATCCTGAAATACCGGATTTTTCAAGTTTTTTAGTTAATATGATACTTTCAGAAGTAGCATTAGATCCCGTACCAGCTATTACAGGTATTTTTTCATCGACGAACTCTAAAGTGTTCATAATTACATTTGTGTGTTCTTGTTTTGTTAATGTGGCTGACTCTCCGGTCGTTCCTACAGAAACTATTGCGTTGGTTTTATTATTAATATGATAATTAATTATTTTTTTTAAACTTTTTTTGCAAATATTTCCTTTATCATCCATCGGTGTAATAAGAGCAACCATACTTCCTTTAAACATTTTTTGGTTCCTTGTGAAAACAAGAATATATGTATTGAAATACAATTAATATTTTTGAATAATTTAAATTATTATTTGAGATAAATCATTGTCTTTTTAATATAATAAATATTATATATGTTTATGTATATATATTAAAAATAAAAGGAATTTTGATTTATTTGGTGATAATATTTTATATATTATTGATAATATATTTTTTATAAAGGTTAATTTTTAAAATTTTTATTATATTTTTTTAATATATTATATGATATGTTGTTTATAAATTTTATTTTTATGTATATAGTATTATTTAATTATAACAATTTTAATATATAAAAGTATAATTTTATTCGATTTAATAAGTAAATATTTAAAATCTATATTTCATAGCTATATAAATGTTATTATCCACATTGAGCTCGAAAACGTAAAACATGATCCATTAATGTTATTGCTAACATAGCCTCTGCTATTGGAACAGCTCTTATACCAACACAAGGATCATGTCTTCCTTTTGTGATTATGCAAGTTTCTTTTCCATATTTATTAATTGTTTTTCCTGGTATTTTAATGCTAGATGTTGGTTTAAAAGCTGCATGTATAATTATTTTTTCTCCATTACTAATACCACCTAAAATTCCTCCTGAATGATTACTAGAAAATCCGGTGGGTAAAATTTCATCTCGATGTACATCTCCTGTTTGTTCTACTACATTGATTCCATCACCGATTTCAACAGATTTAGCGGCATTAATACTCATTATTGCGTGAGCGATATCTGCATCTAATCTATCAAACACTGGTTCTCCTAGTCCAATAGGAACATTTTTTGCAATTATAGTAATTTTAGCTCCAATAGAATTACCGGATTTTTTTAATTTTTTCATATATTGAATTATTTGGTTAACTTTGTCTAGATCACTACAAAAAAATGGATTATTTTCTACTTCTTTCCATGATTTAAAAGGACATTTTATAGGTCCTAATTGTGAAAGATATCCTCTAATAATTATATTATGTTTCATCTTTAAATATTTTTTAGCAATTGCTCCAGCTGCTACTCGTATAGCAGTTTCTCTTGCAGAAGATCTTCCTCCGCCTCTATAATCTCTAATTCCATATTTTTTATCATATGTAAAATCAGCATGATTAGGACGATATATATTTTTAATATCAGAATAGTCTTGCGATCTTGTATCTGTATTTTTAATGTTTATTCCTATACTAGTTCCAGTTGTTATTCCTTTAAATATACCAGAAAAAATTTCAATAACATCTTCTTCTCTTCGGGCTGTAGTAAATGGAGAAAAACCAGGTCTTCTCCTATTTAATTCGTGTTGTATATCGCTATTCTTTAAAGAAAATCCTGGAGGTACTCCATCAATAATTCCTGATAACATTGGTCCATGTGATTCTCCACATGTTGTTACTTTAAATATTTTTCCAATAGTGTTTCCTGACATGTAAACCTCATGTGTAAAATAATTAACATATATTTTAATCAATCATTATAATTCTTATTATAATATTTTATTTATTTAAAATAAATATATATATTAGTTATATTTGTATAGATAAAATCTATATATTTCTATTTTATAGAAAATTATTTACTAAAATATAAAATAAATTAGTATTTTTAAAATACTATATATTTTACATTTTTTATATGTTTTATTGTTAAATAATAAAATTATTTAAAAATGTTATTATTTATAAAAAATTTTATCATTATAATTAAATATTATGGAAAATCTATTTATGAAAAAAAATAATTTAATGAACTTAAGTCAAAAAGAAACTTTTTTATATCATATGAAAGGAGTAAAACAAATTACACAGGATAAAATTTATCATATGAGTATTAAAGATATTAATAAATGTAGTGTATATAATAAAGATATTTATACACAAGAAGCACATAGTCACTACTTTAGAGATATAGTGGATGAACATCCTCACTCTTTCAAGGATAATCCTATTTGTTTTGTTCGTAATGTACGTTATAATTTTAATCTTAAAAAATTAAAAAGAGGAGAATACATACCAGAAATTGTTTTAGATTTGCATGGTGTGAATTTGTATCAAGCACGAAAAGAGTTAGGAAAATTGATTACAATTTGTCATCAAGAAAACTTTTTTTGTGCTAGCATTCTTCATGGACATGGTAAAAAAATACTAAAAAGATATATTCCATTTTGGTTATCAAAACATCCGGATATTTTAGCATTTCATCAAGCTCCTAAAATATTTGGTTATGATGCAGCTATTCTGGTTGTTATAAAAAATAATAATATATGATAAATATTATTTTTTGTGAATTAATTATATTAATTATTAGATCTTAATAATATTAAATATAAATATATATTATTTTTTTGATTTTTTTTTAAAAATAATTTATTCTTTATTTAAAGAATATTATATGTTTAACATAGATGAAATATATTTATGTTTTGATTAGTATATATATATTTATTAGTTATTAAATATGTTGTATGTAGACATAAAATTTATTTATTTTCAGTGTTAATAATGATATATTAATTGTATTATTAATATAATTTTAATATATATATATAAATATAAATAATATTAATTTATTTGTAACATATAAATATACTCAATATATATTAAAATTTAATAATGTTTGATTAATAATTAATTATTAAAATTATTTTATATAAATTTATTAATTATGATATATAGTGTATATTACTATTTTAATTTGAAAAAGATTTTTATTTTGTATAATATTTAAGATTAATGATAAATAAGGCAATGAAATTGAATAAAAATCGTGTACGTTTAGCTATACAAAAATCCGGTAGATTAAATTATGATTCGCAAAAATTATTAAAAAGTTGCGGTATAAAAATTAACTTACAAAAATCTAGTTTAATTGCATTTGCTGAAAATATGCCGATTGACGTGATGTTAGTTAGAGATGATGATATTCCTGGTTTAATCATGGATGGAGTAGTAGAATTAGGTATTATTGGTTCTAATGTTTTAGAAGAAAAATGTTTAACGAGATTATTGACTGAAGAATCTGTTTCATATACTATTTTACAAAATCTTGATTTTGGAATTTGTCGACTATCTCTATCAGTTCCTTTAGATATGAATTATTCTGGAATATTATGTTTAAAAAATTCTCGTATTGCTACATCGTATCCTAATTTATTGAAACGATATTTTGATGAAAAAAATATTTCTTTTAAACCATTTGTATTAAATGGTTCTGTAGAAGTAGCATATAATTCTGGGTTAGCTGATGCGATATGTGACTTGGTTTCTACAGGGGCTACTTTGGATGCTAATGGTTTAAGAGAAGTAGAAACTATTTATAATTCTCGTGCATGTCTGATTTCTCGTAAAATTAAACATTTAATTCCAGAAAAAAGAATATTTATTAAAAAATTATTAAATCGTATTCAAGGTGTTATTAAAGCAAGAGAATCTAAATATATTATGTTGCATATTTCAAAAGATAAGTTAAATGCAGTTACTGATTTATTAAAAGGTGCAGAACAACCAACTATTTTAGAATTATTTGGAAACAAAAATAAAGTAGCTCTCCACATGGTTAGTAGTGAAACTATTTTCTGGGAAACCATGGAACAATTAAAATTATTAGGAGCAAGTTCTATATTAGTTTTACCCATAGAAAAAATGATGGAATAAAATGATTATGTTAAATTTAAATAAAAATATTTTTTATTGGAATAGTTTAACGAAAGAAGAACAAATAAATATATTGTTAAGGCCTCGTATTAATATTAATAAGGATATAAAATCATCTGTTTCAAAAATTATTAATAAGGTTAAACAATATGGAGATGCTGCTTTACATACTTATAATTTAAAATTTGATAAAATAAAATTGGATTCTTTTTATGTTACTCAAGAAAAAATTAATTTGTCTGATACATTGGTTTCTGAATCATTTAAGGAATCTGTATTAATAGCAAGAAAAAATATTATTTCATTTCATTCTAAACAAATAATTTCTGGTTTAAAAGTAGAAACATATCCTGGAACATATTGTCAACAAATTATACGACCAATACATTCGGTCGGTTTATATATTCCTAAAGGAAAATATCCATTAGTTTCAACTGCTTTAATGTTATCTATTCCTGCAAAATTAGCAGGATGTTCAAATATTATTTTATGTTCTCCGCCGCCCGTTAGTAATGAAATATTATATATTGCAAAAGTGTCTGGAATTAAACAAGTAATTCAATTAGGAGGAGCTCATGCTATTGCTGCTCTTGCATTAGGCACTAAAAGTATACAACGGGTAGATAAAATTTTTGGACCGGGAAATATATTTGTAACAGAGGCTAAATTACAAATTAATCAGTTAGTTTCTGGAGTATCTATTGATATGCCAGCAGGTCCTTCAGAAATGTTAATTATTGCTGATAAATATTCTAATCCTAATTTTGTTGCTGCTGATTTATTAGCTCAATTAGAGCACGATAATAACTCACAAGTAATTCTATTAAGCACAAGTACAAAGTTATCGAAAAATGTAGTTATTGCTATTAATAATCAAATATCATTTTTAACAAAAAAAGATATTATATTGTGTTCATTAAAAAATAGTAGAATTATTATTACTCAATCTTTATTAGATTGTTTTAACATATCAAATTTATATTCTCCTGAACACTTAACTTTACATATAAACGATTCTATAAATTTTTTATCACATATAAAAAATGCGGGATCAGTTTTTTTAGGAAAATGGACACCTGGATCTGCAGGTGATTATATTACTGGAGCAAATCATGTTTTACCCACATATGGATACTCTAATACTTACTCTTCTTTACAAGTTTCCGATTTTCAGAAAATAATTACAGTTCAAAAAATGACAAAACAATCCTTAATGAATTTATCTAACAGTATTATTGAATTATCTAAAATAGAAGGAATGGATGCTCATAGTAAATCGATAACAATAAGAACAAATTTTTTAAAAAAATATTTCCGTTGTGATGTGAGCTAATATAATATGAAACGTTTAATTCCACAGCATATATATACATTAACACCGTATCAGTCAGCACGTCGTATTGGTTTAATAGGTAGAACTTATTTAAATGCTAATGAATCTCCTTGGATAAAAACTGTTAAATATAAACATAATAATTTAAATCGATATCCTGATTTTCAACCGCATAAATTATTAGAAAAATATTCTAAGTATTCTTGTGTTCGAAAAGAAAATATTTTAATTACTCGAGGTGCTGATGAAGGAATAGAAATACTTATACGTGCTTTTTGTATACCAAAACATGATAAAATTATGTTTTTTCCTCCTACGTATGATATGTATGCTGTGAATGCAGATATTTTTAATATAAAAAAGATAATAATTCCAATTTTATCAAACTTTCAACTAGATTTAATCAATATTAAAAAAAATATTTGTAATGTTAAATTAATTTATATATGTAATCCTAATAATCCAACTGGAAATTTTTTTTTGCGAAAAGATATTATCAGTATTCTTGAATTTATTCCAAGAAATACCTTATTAGTTATTGACGAAGCTTATATTGAATATTCTTTAGATAATAGTTTTATTTATGAATTAAATAAATATACTAATTTAATTATACTTCGGACTTTGTCAAAAGCTTTTGGTCTTGCATCTCTAAGATGTGGTTTTGTGTTATCAAATATATATATTATTAATATTTTAAAAAAAGTATTGGCTCCTTATCCTATTGCTACTCCTGTATCAGATATTGCTGTGCAATCATTAAAATCAGATAATATTAAATACGTACAAAAAAATATATTAAATATTTTACATAATAAAGAATTTTTAATTAAAAAATTAAATTGTTTATCATGTATAAAAAATATTTTTCCGAGTAAAACCAATTTTATTCTTATTCAATTTTTTCAATCTAAAGATATTTTTCAATACTTTATATCACATGGGATAATTGTTCGTGATCAATCTCATAAACTAGGTTTAAAAAATTGTTTAAGAATATCAATTGGAACAATGGATGAATGTCAAGATTTAATTGCGGTTTTATATATGTTCGAAGGAAAAAAACTATAAGATGAAAAAAAAATTTTTATTTATTGATCGTGATGGTACATTAATTCAAGAACCTAAAAAAAATTTTCAAGTTGATAGTTATAGTAAATTTTTTTTAGAAAAAGATGTAATTATTTCGTTGTTACAATTAATTGAATTAGGATATCAATTAATTATTATAACTAACCAAGATGGTTTAGGAAGTAAATCTTTTCCTATTCATAAATTTAATAAAATACATAATTTAATGTTAAATATTTTTTCTTCACAAAAAATTTTTTTTAAAAGTATTTTAATTTGCCCACATTTTATTCATGAACGGTGTAAGTGTCGAAAACCAAATACTTCATTAGTAAAATATTGGATAACAAGTAATAAATTAGATAAAAAAAATAGTTATGTTATTGGAGATAGAAATACAGATGTTCAATTAGCTCATAATATGGGTATTAAAAGTTTTTTATATCATCCTCAGTTTTTTTCATGGAAAAATATTGTTACGCAATTAACATATCCTAATCGATTATCAGAAATTTCTAGAAATACTTTAGAAACCAAAATATTCATTAGGATTAGCTTAGATATCCCTATTGCTTGTTATATTAATACTGGTATTAGTTTTTTAAACCATATGTTAGATCAAATTAGAATACATAGTGGTGTTTTTATGTATGTTGATGTGATTGGAGATTTATCTATTGATGATCATCATACAGTTGAAGATATAGGAATAACATTAGGATCTGCTTTAAAGCATGCTTTAGGAAATAAAATAGGAATATCGAGATATGGTTTTACTTTACCTATGGATGAAAGTATTTGTTCATGTATTCTCGATATATCTGGTCGTTCTTTTTTATCATTTTATGCAAATTTTAAAAATAAATATGTTGGTGATCTAAGTACATGTATGATAGAGCATTTTTTTTATTCATTAAGTCAGTCTATGAAAATTACTCTTCATTTACATGCTTACGGTAATAATGATCATCATTGTGCTGAAAGTTTATTTAAAGCATTTGGACGTACATTAAAACAAGCTATTTATTTGCAAGGGAATATTTTACCTACATCGAAAGGTTTTTTATAATGTCCATTGTTATTATTAATACAGGTTGTTCCAATTTATATTCGATTAAAAGATCTATACAACGGTTAGGATATCAAGTAAGTGTTACTGATTCAATTTATGATATCAAAATAGCTAATAAAATATTTTTACCTGGCGTAGGTACTGCTTCTGCTGTAATGGATATTTTAAAAAATAAAAATTTATTATCGTTTATAACATGTACTACACAGCCTATTTTAGGTATTTGTTTAGGTATGCAATTATTAGGTACTTATAGCAATGAAGGAAATAAATGTATTTTGTTGAATAAAATATCTTATTCAATTAAAAAATTACCTAATATTAATTGTACTATTCCACACATAGGTTGGAATACTGTAACTTATACTGGAAGTCATTTTTTATTTAAATATATTGATAATAATACTCGGTTTTATTTTTTACATAGTTATTATATGAATGTAAATCAATACACTATTGCTGTTTCTACACATGGTATACAATTTTGTGCTGCGATAGCAGTAAAAAATTTTTTTGGCGTACAGTTTCATCCAGAGAAATCAGGTCATTCTGGCGAACAGTTAATTAAAAATTTTTTAGAGATATAAATATATGATTATTCCGTCATTAGATTTTATTCAAGGTAAAATGGTGCGATTATATCAAGGAAACTATAATCGTAAAATATGTTATAATATTGATATTTTTAAACAAATAGATAATTATATTTGTAATGGAGCTACTTGTATACATTTAGTAGATTTAGATGGATGTAATAATCCTTTATATCGTCAAAAAAATATTTTATCAATTATTTCTCGTTATAAGAATATTGCTTTTCAAGTTGGTGGAGGTATACGTACGCAAAATGATATAGAGGATTTATTAAATCTTGGTGTTGATAAAGTCGTTATTGGTACTTCTGCTATTTTATATCCAGATCAATTTAAACAATGGTTAAATAAGTATGGTGGTGATAAATTAATATTAGCAGTTGATATTAAAATAAACAATAAAAATGAAAAAAAAATTGCTATTAATGGATGGAAAACAGTAACTAATATAAATATCGAGAAAATTATTAATAATTTTATTCCTTATGGATTAAAAAATATTTTATGTACTGATATATTACGCGATGGAACATTTTTAGGTCCCAATATTATACTATATAAATATTTAAAGAAAAAATTTCCAAAAATTATATTACAATCTTCAGGTGGTGTTTGTTCTCTTACAGATATACGTCTTTTAATCAAAAATAATATAGAACATGTAATTGTTGGGCGCGCTTTGTTAGAAAAAAAATTTACTTTTTTGGAGGCTTGGCGATGTTGGCAAAAAGAATAATTGCTTGTTTAGATGTTAAAAATGGAATGGTAGTGAAAGGTATTCAATTTAATAATCATGTTATTATTGGTAAAATAATTGAATTAGCTCAATATTATTCTCAAGAAGGTATTGATGAATTAGTGTTCTATGATATTGCAGCATCACCTGAAAAAAAATTGTTAGATATACAATGGATTGTTAGTATTGCTGAAATGATTAATATTCCTTTTTCAGTAGCAGGAGGTATTTCATCTATTCGTGATGCACAAGAAATTTTATCATTGGGAGCTGATAAAATTTCTATTAATTCACCTGCATTAAAAAATCCGTATTTAATTAGTAAATTAGCGGATCGTTTTGGAGTTCAATGTATTGTAGTAGGAGTAGATTCATGGTACGATAAAGTAAGTAAAACATATCAAGTATTTCAATATACTGGAAATCAAAATAAATCACGTGTTACAAACTGGAAAACTGTTGATTGGATAAAAAAAATCCAAAAATTAGGAGCTGGTGAAATTGTATTAAATACAATGAATACTGATGGAATGCAGAATGGATATGATATTCAACAGTTAAAAAAAATACGTAAATTTTGTTCAGTTCCGTTAGTTGCTTCTGGAGGTGCTGGTAGTATGTATGATTTTTTAGATGTATTTAAAATTTCTAAAGTTGATGGTGCATTAGCAGCATCAATATTTCATAATAAAAGTATTTCTATTTTAGATTTAAAAAATTTTTTGTTTAATCATGGAGTAACGGTCCGTCAATGTTAACTTACAAAAATATTAAAAATTTAAATTGGAATAAATTAAAAAATATGATTCCTGCAATTGCTCAACATTATATTTCGGGAGAAATATTGATGTTTGGATATATGAATCCAGAAGCATATATTAGTACTATTGAAAAAAAATTATTTACTCTATATTCTCGACAAAAAAAAAAATTATGGGTTAAAGGAGAAACATCAAAAAATTTTTTATATGTTAAAAAAATTACTACAGATTGTGATTGTGATGTTATTTTAGTACATGTTCGTCCTGCTGGAAACACTTGTCATCTTAATAGATTTAGTTGTTTTGAGTCTTCTCAACCTGTTTATTCTTTTTTATTACAGTTAGAAAATATTATTAAGTTAAGAAAAAAAGAAAAATTAAATAAATCATATATTAGTAATTTATTTGCTCAAGGAAGTTCTAGAATTGCTCAGAAAGTAGGAGAAGAAGCAGTAGAAACTGTCATAGCTTTTTTAGAAAAAAATTCGATCAATATTATTAATGAATCATCCGATTTGTTATTTCATTTATTAATTTTATTACAATCTACAAATATAAATTTTGAATTAATTATTAATAACTTAAAAAATCGTATGTATAAATAATATATTTTTTTATTTAGTTTATATCAATAGTTGATTTTTATTTTTTATAATATTTTTTAAAATATTTATTTTCATTAAGGATGTATATGTCAAATCATGATATTGGTATTATTGGTATGGGAGTTATGGGAAAAAATTTAGCATGTAATATTGCTAATACTGGATATAAAGTATCAGTTTTTAATCGATCACATAACCAAATAATGAAAATATTATTTAAAAAACCAATTGAGAGATTATTTCCGTATCTTTCTATAAAAAAATTTATTAATTCATTACGTAAACCTCGTTGTGTTATGTTAATGATACAATCAGGTATTCCGGTTGATGAATTAATTCAAACTTTGTTACCTTATTTATGTTCTGGTGATTTAATAATAGATGGTGGTAATTCATTTTATGAAGATACGATTAAACGATTTAATTTTTTACAAAAAAAATCTATTCAATTTCTTGGGGTAGGAATATCAGGTGGGTCAGAAGGTGCATTAAAAGGTCCTTCTATTATGCCTGGCGGAACTATTGAAGCATATGAATTAGTAGCTCCTATTTTTAAAAATATTTCAGCTAAATATCATAAAGAAGAATGTGTAGAATATATAGGTTCTGATGGATCTGGACATTATGTTAAAATGGTACATAACGGTATTGAATATAGTGATATGCAATTAATTGCAGAAACATATTCTTTATTAAAAAATTTAGTCGGTATAGATAATATAGGATTATCGGATATTTTTAAGAATTGGAATAAAGGTGAGTTATGCAGTTATTTAATAGAAATTACTGGAAATATTTTATGTAAACAAGACGAAGATGGTAATTTTATTATAGATTATATTTTAGATTCTGCATCTAACAAAGGTACTGGGATGTGGACAGCTAAAAGCGGATTAGATTTGTATACGCCTTGTTCTGTAATTACAGAGTCTGTTTTTGCACGATATTTATCTTCTTATAAAGCTAATAGAATGATTGCATCTACAATATTATCTGGTCCACAAATATCTAAAATTAGTGATTGTGATAAAGAAAAATTTATTAAAGATATTAGAAAAGCTTTATTTTTAGGAAAAATTATTTCATACGCGCAAGGTTTTAGTTTAATGAAGAGAGCATCTGCTCGTTATTCTTGGAATTTATCTTTTTCTAAAATTGCTAAAATTTTTCGAGCTGGATGTATTATTCGGGCAAATCTTTTGAATGATATTTCTGCAGCTTATTCTGAAAATAATGATTTAATTGATCTATTATTTGCTCCGATATTTAGAGATATTGTTAACAGCTATCATTTTTCTTTACGTAATATTGTTAGTATAGCTGTATCTAACGGAATTTCTGTTCCAGTTTTTTCTGCTACTTTATCATATTATGATGCATATCGTACTGTAAATTCTTCTGCTAATTTAATACAAGCGCAACGAGATTATTTTGGATCTCATACATACCATAGAATTGATCGATCAGGTATATTTCATACTGATTGGTTAGACAAATAAAACAATTTTATTAAAATGTATATATAGATATAACCAATAAATACTTAATAATATTGTTATTTTAAAATATAAAAAATTATTTTAAATTTAATTTATTATATTTTATATATATAATTTTTTTTTATTTTTATTTTTTATAATTATGGTTTTTTATGAAACATTCTATGTATAAAAGTTTAGTAACATGTGCTTTTCCTTATGCTAATGGAGAGATACATTTAGGTCATTTATTAGAGCAAGTACAAGCTGATATTTGGGTACGATATTTTCGGTTAAAAGGTCGTTCGGTACTTTTTTTATGTGCAGATGATGCACATGGAACAGCTGTTATGTTAAAAGCTAAAAAAATGAATATTAATTCCAATCAATTAATTGATTATATGCAAAAACAACATAAAAATATTTTTTTGCAATTTTCTATTCATCATGATCATTATTCATCTACACACAGTAAAACTAATAAAAAATTATGTAATAAAATATTTAATATTATATTAAAAAAAAATTTTTTGAAAGAAAAAAAAATTGCTCAATTATATGATACTAAATTAAATATGTTTTTATCGGATCGATTTGTTAAAGGTACTTGCCCACAGTGTAAATCAGACAATCAATATGGTGATAATTGTGATTTTTGTGGAGCTATTTATGATGCAACAGAATTACTAAATATTACTTCTGAATTATCAAATTCATCACCTACGATAAAATTTTCTAATCATATATTTTTTAAATTATCTATTTTTTCAAATTTTTTAAAAAAATGGGTTAATTCCGGTGTATTACAAACATCTGTATTAAACAAGATAAATGAGTGGTTAACTAGTAATTTACATTCTTGGAATATTTCTAGAGATCAACCATATTTTGGTTTTAAAATTCCCGGTTATACCGATAAATTTTTTTATGTATGGTTAGATGCGCCTATTGGATATATTAGTTGTTTTAAAGAATTATGTGATCTTAGAAAAGATATTGATTTTGATGAATTTTGGTCAAAAGATTCCAAAAATAATTTATACCATTTTATTGGTAAGGATATTATTTATTTTCATGCTTTATTTTGGCCATCTATTCTTGAAGGGTGTAGTTATCGAAAACCTACAAAAATATTTGCTCATGGTTATTTAACTTTTAAAGGAATTAAGTTATCTAAATCTAAAGGATCAATGATATCAGCTAGTCAATGGTTATCATCTTTCGATTCTGATTCTTTGCGATATTATTTTGCATCAAAATTATCTAATACTATTGAAGATATAGATATGAATTTATATGATTATGCATATAAAATTAATGCAGATATTGTTAATAATATAGTTAATTTAGCATCACGGAATGCTTCTTTTTTAGAAAAATATTTTGACAATACTTTATCAGGTCATTTGATAGAAACGGTTTTTTATAAAAAATTTGTTAATGAATCTATAGAAGTTGAAGTTTTTTTTGAAGATAGAAAATTTTCTTTGGTTGTCCAAAAAATTAGAAATTTAGCAGATATTGCTAATAAATATATTAGTGATAAACAACCATGGATATTAATAAAAAATATTTCTAATAAAAATAAAGTACATAATATCTGTTCGGTAGGTATTAATTTATTTAAGATTTTAATGATTTTATTAAAACCGATTATGCCAGTATTGGTATCTAACGCAGAGTTATTCTTAAATACATCATTAATGTGGAAACATATTTCAATGCCTCTTTTGAATCATAAAATTAATCATTTTTCTTGTTTATATAAACGTATCAATATCAGTAATATTGATACGTTTATAGGAAAAATATAATTTTTTATTATATTTGATTTATCCATTTAATTGATAAGTAATTATTATTATTTATATATTTATTATTTGTAACAAATAAACCAATACCAGATATTAATTTTTTATCATAAAATAATAAAGGAATAGAGTTTCTTAACCAAGGCGGTATGTTATATTTTTGCCATATTTTTTTTATATAGATAGTTTTATTGGTATCAATATATTTTTTATTAATATGAAAATGAATATTAACTAGTGTATTTTTTTTAGGATATGGAATTTTATAAATTGATGTATTTTTTTTATTTTTATAAATTTTCTTTTCAGGAATTAATATTCCTAATTTATATGGTAAAATTAAAGTTTTGAGAGTATTTTTCCAATTTATGACTGTGTTTTTAATATTATTTGGTTGGGGAATAAAACAATATATAGTATTTTTAAACCTTCTAATTTCTCGATTATTAAAAATTATTTTTTTATTATAATAATTTTTATTGATAATAATTTCATTATATATTCTTATTAATATATTATATGTCGGAATTTTATAATTTTTTGTTAACCATATTTTTAAAATATTTAATTTTACTTCTTTTGTTAATTTATTAAATTTTATTAAAGATAGCGATTTATCTGAAAATGTATTTTTTTTTAAAAAATTTAATATAAAAAAATTTAATGATTTTTGATCATTTGAAAGTATCTTCATACTTTTAGTACAATTTTTTAAAAAACTAGGCCATCTTTTATATATTTTGTAAAGAATCTTATTTCTTAAAAAATTTCTATCATATTTAATGTTTTTATTTGATTCATCTTCTATCCAAGTTAGTTTATGAGATTTAGCCCATGATATAATTTTTTTTTTTTGTGTATAAATTAATGGACGTACGATTTGCATACCGTTATATGTAGAATTATAGGATATGCCTGATAAACCAGATATTCCACTCTTTCTTTTTAGGGATAAAAAAATATTTTCACATTGATCATTAAGATTATGAGCTATTAATAATATTTCTGTTGACAGTATATGATATTTAAAAATTTTTAGTCTTTCAATTCTTGCATAACCTTCTACACCGTATTTATTTTTTTTGGGAATAATTATATTATCAATAATAATTGGTATATTTTTTTTTTTACATATTTCTTCACAATATTTTTGTGATTTAGCGGAGTGTAAATTTAAATGATGATTAATATGTATAACTCTAAATTTAATATTTTTAATTTTTTTTTTATAAATTATTAATTGATTAAATAGTACGGTAGAATCTACACCACCGCTTAGAGCAAGTAAAAAATATTTTTGATTAGGATACTTTAAAAATAATTTTTTTATAAACATAATATTTTTAATTCTTTATATTGTACGTTCGAGTGGATTTGAACCACTAACTTCTACTATGTCATAGTAGCACTCTAACCATTGAGTTACGAACGTGTATAATATATATTATACTATATATTATAATTTATCAATAATATTATATATAATAATAATTTTGAATCAAATATAACTAAATTTTAGTTTTCTTTAAATTACAAAAATATATACTTTTGTATAATTTTTTAAATATTTTTATAATTAAATATGGATAAAAATACGCGTATTCAAATTTTAGAACGTCTTGAAAAGTATTTTTTAACATCAAAAATTAAATTAAATTATTGTTCTTTATTTGAATTATTGATTTTTATTATGTTATCTGCAAAATCATCTGATATTCAAGTGATTAAAGTTACTAAAAAATTATTTCTACATGTATCAAAACCATCAGATATATTGAAATTAGGTTTTGCAAAATTAAGGAATATTATTCGTTCACTTGGATTATTTAATAAAAAATCTATATTTATTTTTAATACTTGTCGGATTTTAATAGATTTATATGATGAAAAAATACCTATGAATATGACTCAATTATTACAGTTACCTGGTGTTGGTAGAAAAACTGCTAATTTATTTTTAAATATTGCATTAGAAAAAAATTTTATTGCAGTTGATACACACGTATTTAGAGTATCTAATCGTATTGGTTTTGCAATAGGCTCTTCTACATATCAGGTAGAAAAAAAATTGTTTCAAGTTGTTCCAGTTAAATTTCAATCTCGTATTCATACTTGGTTTGGATTACATGGACGTTATTTTTGTAAATCTATATCCCCAAAATGTTCAGTATGTATAATAAATATATGGTGTCAATATTTTAATAAAGAAAAATAAATTATATACATATGAATATATATTTATAAGTATAATAATTTAATTATTATATATAGTTATATTAAATATAATTTAAATATTAACTTTTAAAGTTAAAATATAATTCTAATATTTAATAGATTATATGTAATTATTTATTTTGACTAATTTATAATACTGATAGGTTATTAGAATGATTAAAGAGATTAATATTTTAGATTTTTTAGATAAAAAAGGTTTTTTTTATCAAATTCATAATAAATTGAATTTATACAAATATATAAAAAATAAAAATATTTTTTTATATTGTGGTTTTGACCCTACGGAAAGTAGTTTGCATGTAGGTCATTTACTACCAATTTTATGTTTAAAACATTTCCAAAATTTTGGTCATACTCCTATTATTTTAGTTGGGGGAGCAACTAGTTTAGTGGGAGATCCAAGTTTTAGGATACATGAAAGACCAAAAAATTCATTAGATATTTTACGATATAATCAAAGTTGTTTAGAAAAACAACTATCGTTCTTTTTTAAAGATAACAATCATATTAAAAATAAAGCAATTATATTGAATAATTATTCTTGGTTTAAAGATATTTCAATATTATCATTTCTGATAAAAATAGGAACATTTTTTTCCGTAAATAATATGATTCATAAAGAATCAGTAAAAAAAAGATTAATAGAACAAAAAAACGGTATGTCATTTACAGAATTTTCCTATAGTTTATTACAGGCTTATGATTTTGCATTTTTATATAAAAAATATGGTGTTAAATTACAAATTGGTGGATCTGATCAATGGGGTAATATTTTATCTGGTATTCGGTTAACTAGAAAGTTATATCAAGAAGAAGTATTCGGTATTACTAATCCGTTATTGACTATGCCAAATGGAGAAAAGTTTGGTAAAACTGGAAATAAAACAATATGGTTAGATGCTAAGAGAACTAGTCCATATAAATTTTATCAATTCTGGATTAATACATTGGATAGTGATGTAGATAATTTTATTCAATTATTTACGTTAAGTAATATTAAATTAATTAATTTTCAATTTAACAGTATTAATATGACAGATAATTATATAAATAAAAAAGTTTTTCTAGCAGAATTTTTAACGAAATTTGTGCATGGAAAACAAGCTTTAGATTCTGTTAAACGTATTGTATTTTTTTTATTTGGTCGTGGATCTGTACATGATGTTAAAGAAGAAGATTTTATACAATTAATTCAAGATGGAATTCCATCTATTACTTGTCATAATTATTTTGATTTACCTAATACATTGGTGAGGACAAGATTATCTGATTCTTTAAATCAAGCTCGTAACATGATAATTTCTGGAGCAATTCGTATTAATGGCAGAGTACAAACTAAAAAAGAATATTATTTTGATAAATCTGATTTATTATTTGATAAATATACATTATTATGTAGAGGTAAAAAACATTATGTATTAATTTTTTGGAAAATATAAATCCTATTATAAATATTTTAAATTTATTAAGTTTCAATATTTTTTATATTGAAACTTTCTCCACAACCGCAAATAGCAGTGTGTTTAGTATTAACAAATGTAAAAGAAGTATTTAATCCTGCTTGAATAAAATCTATTGTAGTAGTATATAATTGAGAGATTAAATTTTTTGGAATAATAAATTTAATAGATTTTATTATAAATATATAATCTGAATTTTTTATTTTTTTTTCTGTTTTTAATATATATTTATATCCAGCACATCCTGATTTTTTTAATATTATTTTAATGCCTTGATTCTTTTTATCTTTTTTTAACAAAAATAATATTTGTTTTGCTGCTTTTTTAGTAATTTGAATAGGTATAGTTTGATTTATTTTATTTTTTAGTTTTATTTTCATAATTGTATTATATTTAATTTATAAATTTAATAAAAATGATTATTTTTTTTTTGGTATAATAAATATTATTTTAATTATACGTTTTTTTTATTGGAATGTAAATGTGAGTTATACTTAACAAAATCTTCAACTTTAAAATATAAATTATTTTATTTTTCATGTGTAATGAATTTATAGTTATTTTTTTTAAAATTAATTATAAATATGATGATAATTATTTATATAAACAGTTAAAATTTTTTATTTATCAAACTACAAATATTTTTTTAAATAATATTTAATATTTCTTTAATTTTAAAATACAATGATTTTTTCTTAATATAACTATAAAATAGATATAAATATTATTAATAGTATTTTTTTGTATTAAATTTTTAATATATAGTAATTATATTTATTAGTTAATTATATAGTGTGAATTAATTTTATTAATTTTTTCTTACATGATTTGAATATGGTATTATATATTATATGTTGATAAATAGTTTTTTATTAATAATTGTTTATTAATAATATTTATTTTGATTTATTTTATTAAATTTAATTTGTTTTATAATAATACATATTATGTATATAATGTTTTATTATATTAGAAATAAATTATTGATTATTTTAAATGTAAAATTTTTTTATTTAATTATATAGAGAATAAAATGAAAAAAATTGATGAATTAGTTAATATTCAGAATAGTGATTTATTAATAACTCCAAAGAAGTTATCTGATCGTTATTCTATTACATCTGATGTATACGATTTAATTAAAGTTACTCGTAATAATATAGAAAATATTTTATTAGGTCGCGATAAAAGATTATTAGTTATTATTGGTCCTTGTTCTATTCATGATCCTATTGCAGCAATAGAATATGCTGAAAAAATAAAAATATTACGTAATAAATATTCTGATTGTTTAGAAATCGTTATGCGTACATATTTTGAAAAACCTCGTACTGTTTTAGGTTGGACTGGTTTAATTTCAGATCCTTTTTTAGATGGTAGTTTAAATGTGAATCACGGTTTATCTGTTGCAAGAAAATTATTATTAAAAATAAATAAACTAGGTGTTCCAACTGCAACGGAATTTTTAGATTCTATCGTAAGTCAATTTATTTTTGATTTAATTAGTTGGGGCGCTATTGGAGCTCGTACTACGGAAAGTCAAGTTCATAGAGAATTAGCTTCTTATTTACCTTGTCCTATAGGGTTTAAAAATGGAACAGATGGAAATATTTTAATTGCAATTGATGCTATTCGTGCTGCACAAGCTAGTCATTTATTTTTATCACCCAATGAAAATGGACAGATTAAAATTCATAATACTATTGGAAATAATTGTGCTCATATGATTATGCGAGGTGGTAAATTACCTAATTATCATAAAGTAGATATTGATGCTGCAATTCAAAAATTAAAAATTTTTAACTTATCGGAACATTTGATTGTTGATTTTAGTCATGCTAACTCTTTAAAAGATTATAAAAAACAATTAGAAGTTGCATACTCCATTTATAATCAAATTTATAATGGATCTACTGCTATTTCAGGAGTTATGATTGAAAGTTTTTTAAAAGAAGGATCACAAAATATGACTGATATTAATAATCTAGTTTTTGGTCAATCTATTACAGATTCTTGTTTAGGTTGGGAAGATAGTGTATCAATATTACAAGATTTATCAAAAGTAGTTAAAGTTCGGTTTTAATTTTTTATATTTTATAATTATATTTTTAATATATTTTTAAGGATTAGATATGCCGATTATTATGTCGTGCAATGGAGTTAATAAGATTTATGCAAATGCAGTTACTCTTAAAGATATTTTTAGGGATATGTTTCCCGGCCATAAGTCAAATTTTATAGCTGGTTTAGTAAATAATCAGTTATTTGATTTAGATACATTAATTTATAAAGATGCAGATGTTGTAATGATTGATGAAAATAACCAAAAATTTATACAACAAGTTAGACGTTCTTGTATGCAATTATTAAATCGAGTATTAAAGAATATGTGGTCAGATACCAAAATAGCTGGTGGATCTATCACTGAATCTGGATTTTATTGTGATATTGATATGTCATATATGCTAACAAAGAAAGATTTGAATAAAATTTCTAAAAAAATGTTAGAGAAGGTTTTTAGTTCATATAATATATGTACTAAAAGTATTGTTAAGTCAGATTTTTTAGATTTTTTAAATAAGGAAGGTGAAATTTATCAAATTAATATAATACAAGAACAGTCTGTTAATAATAAGATAATTAATATTTGTTGTCATGAAGACTATTGTGAATTTTATGATCATTCTCAAGTATCTAATATTAAATTTTGTCAATATTTTTTATTAAAAGATGTATCAGGAGCATATTGGAATAATGATAAACATAATAAAATGTTACAACGAATTCATGTTATAGCATGGATTTCAAAAAATCAATTATTAAATTTTATAGCTAAATCAAGAGAGTTAGAGAAACGTGATCATCGTAAAATTTCAAAATTATTAAATTTGTATCATATTCAAAAAGAATCACCTGGAATGATATTTTGGCATAACAACGGATATATTATTGTTAGACAACTAAAAAAATTTATTCGTACATTTTTAATTAAGAATAATTATTTAGAAGTTAAAAGCCCTATTATTATTGATAAATCTTTATGGGAAAAAAGTGGTCATTGGAAATATTATAATTCATCTATTTTTATTACTAAATCAGAAAATAGAGAATATTGCATTAAACCTATGAATTGTCCTGCGCATGTTTTAATTTTTAAGCATGGATTAAAGTCTTATAAAGATTTACCTATACGTATTGCTGAATTCGGAAGTTGTCATAGACAAGAATCATCTGGTTCATTGCATGGATTAATGCGTGTGCGCGGATTTATTCAAGATGACGCTCATATTTTTTGTACAAAAAAACAAATTAAGTCAGAATTACATCACTGTATTAATTTATTGTTTGATTTATATAAAACATTTGGTTTTAAAAAAATTATTATTAATTTTTCTACTCGTCCTAAAAATAGGATTGGTGACGATAAAATATGGAATCAAGCGGAAAAAGATTTAGAAACTGTTTTAAATGAAAATAGTTTATCGTTTCAATACCAATTAGGTGAAGGAGCATTTTATGGCCCTAAAATTGAAATTTCTTTAGAAGATAATTTACAACGAATATGGCAATGTGGCACTATTCAATTAGATTTTTATTTAGCGAAACGATTAAATGCATTTTATTTTAATAAAGAAGGTATTAAGAAATATCCTATTATTATTCATAGAGCATTATTAGGTTCTATTGAAAGATTTATAGGTATTCTGATTGAAGAATATAATGGTAATTTACCATTATGGTTATGTCCTATCCAAGTAGCTATACTTAGTATTACTAATTTACATATATCATTTGTACAAAAAATAATACATAAACTATTAGTTTATAATATTCGAGTAATTTCTGATATTACAAACAATAGTTTAAGCTTTAAAATTCATTCTTATGTTAAACAAAAAATACCATATATTTTAGTATGTGGTGATAAAGAAATGAAATTGAATTATGTTACAGTAAGAAATCGATTTAATCACAAACAATATCAACAGAGTATAGATGTTTTTATTAAAAATATTTTAAATAATATTAAAAATTATACTATAAAAGATGTCAACATGGAGGGTTAGAGTATTAAAGTCGGAAAAAAAAATCAATTATCTCGTTCTTATCGTGTTAATCGCGAAATTCGTTCGGTTGAAGTGCGATTAATGGGCTTAAAGGGTGAGCAACTCGGTATTGTTAGTATTAATAAAGCATTAGAGCAAGCAGAAATATATGGTTTTGATTTAGTAGAAATTAGCCCTAATTCTAAACCTCCAGTATGTCGTATTATGAATTATGGTAAATTTTTATATGAAAAAAGTAAAGCACTTAAAAAACAGAAAAAAAAGCAAAAGATTATCCAAATTAAGGAAATAAAATTTCGACCAAATACAGATGAAGGAGATTATCAGGTTAAATTAAGAAATTTAATACGATTTTTAAAAGATGGCAATAAAGTAAAAATTACTTTGCGGTTTAGAGGTCGAGAAATGGCGCATCAGGATATTGGAATTAATATGTTAAATCGATTAAAAGATGACTTATCCAATTTAACTTGTGTTGAATATTTTCCCAAACGAATTGAAGGTCGACAAATGATTATGATGTTATCTCCAAAAAAATAAAATTTACTTCTAATTATTATAGACATAATTAATATATAGAAATATATATCTATTCTGGAGTATTTATGCCAAAAATTAAAACTTTACGTAGTGCTGCAAAGAGATTTAAAAAAACTGCTTCTGGTCATTTTAAACGTAAACAAGCTAATTTACGCCATATTTTAACTAAAAAAAATACAAATTATAAACGTAATCTTCGTAAAAAAATTATTCTTTCTGCATCGGATCATCATAAAGTGTCTATTTTTCTTCCTTATTTTTGATTTTATCAAGTAATTTATATATTACAATATTTTATAGGAGGTTTTTAATGGCACGTGTAAAAAGAGGTGTTACAGCACATGCTCGTCATAAAAAAATAATTAAGTTAGCAAAAGGATATCGTGGAGCACGATCTAGAGTATATCGTGTTGCAAATCAAGCTGTTATTAAAGCAGGTCAATATGCTTACAGAGATAGACGTAATAAAAAAAGAAATTTTCGAAAATTATGGATTATTAGAATTAATGCTGCAGTTAAAAGTCATAATTTATCATATAGTCAATTTATACATGGTTTAAAAATTTTATCGATTAATATTAATCGGAAAATGTTAGCTGAAACAGCAGTATATGATAAAATTGCGTTTAGCATGTTAATAGAACGTTCTAAAAATGCTGTAATTATTTAATACATTAAAAAATTTTTATAAATTTTATCACAGGGAGAATAGATAGTCTCCCTATGTATATTAAAAAGTTTTTGTAATATATATAATTTTATAAAGTGAATATATTGGTGTACATGTGAAATTAAGAAAAGAAATATATAAGTCTATAAAAAAAACTTTTATATCTGCTATACAGGAAATAAAAAAAATAGATAATAATACATCACTTAACAATTTTCAATCAAAATATTTAGGGAAAAATAGTATTTTATATTTTTATTTTAGTAAATTAACTACATTGAATATTTCTGAACGTATACAATGTAGTACTATTTTAAATAATTTTAAAAAAAAAATTAAAAATAAGATTAATGATAAAAAAATAGAACTAAAAGATAATAGATTAATTAATCAAAAAAATAAGTATTTTATAGATTATACATTACCAGGTAGAAAGATTGAATGTGGTAGCTTACATCCTATTACAATTGTTATTCAGGAAATTAAAAAAATTTTTAGTTATTTAGGTTTTAATACGTACTATGGTCCTGAATTAGAGAGTACATATTATAATTTTGATGCTTTAAATATACCTCATAATCATCCTGCTAGAAATATTAGTGATACTTTTTGGTTGAATTCAAATTATGTATTACGAACTCAAACGTCTGGTATGCAAATTAGAATTTTAGAAAAAAATCCTGGTCCTATTAGAGCAATTATTCCAGGAAAGGTGTATCGTAGGGATTATGATCATACACATACCCCTATGTTTCATCAAATTGAAGGTTTAATAGTAGATACATCAATTTCTTTTGCGAATCTAAAGTGGATTTTAGAAAATTTTATTATTCAGATTTTAAAAAAAAATACAAAAATACGTTTTCGTAGTTCATATTTTCCTTTTACTTGTCCTTCTGCTGAAATGGATATTCAGGATAAAAATGGTAATTGGTTAGAAGTATTAGGATGTGGTATGGTGCATCCAAATGTTTTGAAAAATTGTAATATTGATCGTGATATTTATTCAGCTTGTGCATTTGGAATTGGTGTAGAAAGGCTAGCTATGTTGAAATATTCAGTATCTGATATTCGTTGTTTTTTTGAAAACGATATACGATTTTTAAAACAATTTGTTTAATAGCGAGAAATAGTGATGAAGTTTGGAGAAGAATGGTTGCGTCAGTGGATTAATCCGCCTATTTCAAGTAAACAGCTGTGTGAACAATTGACGAATTTTGGTTGTGAAGCAGAATGTATTAAAGAAAATAATTTGTATGTACAGAATACAGTTATTGGAGAAATTATTTTTAAAAAACCATTTAATATAATTAAAAAATTATTTATATATACAGTTCGTATATATAATAATCAAAAAATTTTTATTCTATTTATAGATAAAGAGTATTTGATAAAAGGTACAAAAGTACCGATTATATTAACTAATAATATTTTAGAAAAAAAAACTCATGTATTAACAGAAAATTTTTTTAAAAATAGTGATAATAAGTTTGGTTCTTATCATTTATTAGGAATAGATAAGAATAATCATGAAATTATTGTTCTTGAATATAATGCTATAGTTGGATTAAATTTTAATAATCATAGACATATAAATAGATATATAATGAAATTTTTTATTCCATTTAATAGAGTAGATTTACGTTCTATTTGGGGTTTATCACGAGAAATTGCATTATTAAATAAGTTACCATTACCTCAAATTAAACATAAACATTTTTTATATTCAAAAATTTTTATTAAAAATAGAGTGGCTATTAGTATTAAAAATAATTTTATTCAATATATTTTTTGTGAATTCTATAATTTAGATACTAAATCTATTTTACCGTTTTATATGCAAGAACGATTAATACAATCTGATATGTTTACAAATAATATTATAAAAAATATTATTAATTATGTATTTATTGAAACTGGACATTGGTTTCATATATTTGATTTAGATTATTTAGATAAAAAATTATATATATCTAGTTTGAAGCAAGAAAAATTGATTCGAGATAAAAACGATAAAAAATTTATTTTACCAAAAGATACAATTATTTTACATAATTATAAAAAAATTTTATCTTTTGAAGATATGGAGTATTCTGAATATTCTAAAGTTAGTAATCTTACTAAAAATTTATTTTTAGGCTCTATTTGTTTTGATCCTGTTTTTATACAAACGCGATATTTATCGCGACCTATTTTAAATCAAAATATGGATTATATGAAATATAATATATATCCTATTTTACAAAAAAATATTTTTAAATATATACAGACATTAATAAAAAAAATATGTAGTGGAGATTTTTCTATTTTAAAAATATATAAAATGGATATAAATATATTTGTTCCTATTGTTTTGTTATTAACAATTGAAAAATTAAATAAAATTACTGGAATTAAATTTATTAAAAGAGACGTAATCACTATTTTAAAAGATTGTCATTTTATATTTTTTGAAAAAAATAATATTTTTTATGTTACACCACCATATTGGCGTTCTGATATTAGAATTATTGAAGATTTAATTAGCGAAATAATTCGAATATACGGTTATGAAAAAATTGTTTCTCAATCGCCTTATGAGCATGTAAATAAATTTTTAAATAAAAAAAATAAAATATCATTATCACGAATTAAATTATTTCTTTCTGATCGCGGATATTTTGAAATTATTTCATATAGTTTTGTAAATTCTACTATACAGAAATATTTTAAGATGCGCGAAGAAAGTTTAAAAATAAAAAATCCTATTTCAAGTGATATGTCTGAAATGAGATTATCGTTATGGATTGGTTTATTGAGCTGTATTGCATATAATCAAAAACGACAAAAAGAATCTATTCGTCTTTTTGAAACTGGGTTATGTTTTTTTTCACCTCAAGATCGTTGTTCTCCAATTATTCAAAATGAATATTTATCCGGTGCTATTAGTGGATTAATTGGACGTCGTGAATGGTATTTAAAAAATAGAAAATTAGATTTTTATGATTTAAAAGGTGATATCGAGTTTATTTTAAATATTTGTGGAAAATTAGGTGATGTAGAATTTATTTCAGAAAAATATGTAGGTTTATGTGCTGAACAAAGTGTAGGGATTTATTTACATAATCAATTAATTGGTAGAATTGGAGTATTAGATTCTTCTTTTCACGATATTTTTGATTTAAAAGATTCTGTAATTTTATTTGAAATTATGTGGAAAAAAATTTGTTATCGATCTGTAAACAATATTAAACATATATCTTTATTACCGAATAGTAAAAGAGATATTTCGATTATAGTTTTAGATACTGTATTAAGTAAAGATATTTTAAACTTATGTACTAATAATATTAGTATAAAAAATACTGATATACATATATATGATATATATACGGGGCATAATATTCCGATAGGAAAAAAGAGTATATCTATTTCTTTTATTTTCAATAGTTCGGTTAGTACTTTAAAAGAATCTGATATTAACTTAAACATTTTACAATGTATTACTGCACTAAAAAATAAATTTGGAGCAATTTTAAGAGATTAAATTTATGGTATTGACTAAAGCGGAAATTTCAGATTATTTATTTAAAAAATTAACATTAAATAAACAAGAAGTAAAAGATTTAGTAGATATTTTTTTTGAAGAAGTTCGTAAATCTTTGGAAATAGGAGAAGAAGTTAAATTATCTGGTTTTGGTAATTTTTGTTTAAGAAATAAAAAACAAAGACTAGGTAGAAACCCAAAAACTGGTGAGTGTGTTGCAATCACTGCTCGTAGAGTAGTAGTATTTAAAGCTGGTCAGAAATTGCGAAGTCGTATAGAATCTTTACAAAATATTCATTTAAAAAAAAAAATTGTCATATAATTTATATTTATAAGATATAAAAATATTTAATTTTATAAATATGTTATTTAATAAATATTAAATTTATATCTTTTTATATAAAATTTTAATTTTATCAATCAAATATTAATTATACTGTATTTTTATAAAACGATTTTATATAAGTTAAATAAATTTATTTTATTTATATATTTTATATATATAATTTTTATAAATATAATTTGTATTTTTATAAAATAAACTTAATATTAATTATATTAGTAATATCGTAATAGTATTATTGATACAGTATAATATTTTAGTAGTTTTTATTGTGATTATTATAAAAGATGTATAATATATATAATTATCTATAAATAAATATATCTATATTTATTTAATATATTATCATGGAATATATTTATTGATATAAATAAAAAAATTAATTTTTATAAGTAAGAAAAATCAGTTATATATAAAAATATTTTTTTAATTTTTTTTAATATACATATACGATATGAACATATTTCTATTTTAGGATCATGTATAAAAGATTTTTTAAAAAATATTTCTATTGGTTCACATAATTGGTATATTTTTATTAATATATTTAAGTAATTTATTTTATTGAATTGATCTGTTTTTTTTTCAATTTTTTTGATTTTTATAAGTAATTGATTTTCATGTAATAGAAAATTTTTTCTATAATACGTATCATCTAAATTTATTTTTATTAATTTTAATTTTTTTACAGTTTTTAAAATAATATTATTGATTCTTTTATATATAATAATGATATTATTTATGTTATAGTTTTTTTTAAAATCTGTAAGTGCATCTATACGTTTATTAATATCAAGAATGTTTATTAATTTTAAAGATAAAACAGATTGTATAATTTTTTTATTATATTTTTTTGAGTACAATGATATATATTTTGAAAAAATAAAATCTAAAATTAATTTTATTATTTCTTTTTTTTGTTTTATGTGATGATATAAATTAATTGATTTTTTAATTATTTTATATAAATTAATATTTATTTTTTTTTCAACTATTATTCGAATGATTCCGATACTTGCTCGACGTAAAGCGAATGGATCTTTATGATTAGTTGGTTTTTTATTAATACTAAAAATTCCTACAATTGTATCTATTTTATCTGCAACACTTAATGCGCATGATATTTTTTGTGTCGGTAAATCTGATTGTGAAAAATTAGGTAGATAGTGTTCTTTAATAGCTAAAGATACTTTCTTATTTTCTTGATGATTTAACGCATAATGCATACCAATTATTCCTTGTAGAGCTGTACATTCTGTTATTATATTGGTTGTTAAATCACATTTAGATAAAATAGCTGATTTTTTTGTTAATTTTATATTTGTTTTTATTTTTTTTGCAATATATTGGCTTAATTTTTTTATTCTTAAAGTTTTATCATACATAGATCCAAGATTTTTTTGAAAAGATATATTTTTTAATAAAATTAATCTATCAGAAAATTTTATTGTTTGATCTTTATTTATAAAAAAATTTATATTGCTTAGTTTTGAATGTAATACCTGTTCGTGTTCTCGGATAATTTTTTTTTTATTGACAGTATTGATATTACTGATAAGTATAAAGTAATTTGTTATTGTATTTTTTTTTATATTATATAATGGAAAATATTTTTGATTATTTTCCATAGTATATATCAATAGTTCTTGAGGTATTTTTAGATATTTTTTTTTGAATTGACCTAAATGCGCTATTGGCCATTCTACAGATGCTGTAGTTTCTTCCAATAAATTTTTATTAATATGAATTGATTTATTTATTTTTTTTGATAAATAATTTAATTGTATAAGTATATTTTTTTTTCTTTCTTTATAATCTATTATAACATATTTTTTTTTAAATAAATCAGAAGTATATTGATCAGCATGTGTAAAAATTATTTTTTCAGGAGCCATTAAAAAATGTCCATAAGAAATATTTTTATAAGTAATTTCCGGTATATTTAAAGAAATAATTTTATCATTTAATAATATCATTATATTAAGTATTGGTCTAGAAAATCGTATGGAATTGGTATTCCATAGCATAGATTTTTTTGATGGTATTTTTTTTATTATTTTTGATAAAATATCTATTAAATTTTTTTTTAATGAGGGAGCTTTTTCTTTACTTATATAAGTAAGATATTTTTTTTTATTAATATTTATTATTTCTGTATTTTTAATAGAGATATGATGTGTTTTTAACCATAATTTTGTTAATTTATTTATTTCATGGTTATTATTAAATGCTTTTTCTATTGGTGGACCTATTTTTCTAATATATTTATTTTTTTGAACATATGATAAACAAAAAATTTTTAATGCTATTCTTTTAGAAGTATAAAATAAAAGTATAGATTGATATTGAATATTATAATTATTTAACTCTTTTCTTGTAGATGAATAGAAAAATTCTGCTATATTTTTTAGTTCCTTACTTGGTAGATCTTCAGTTTGTATTTCTATAATGAAAGTTTTGTGTTTCATTTTTTACTCTTTATTTTGATTAAATATATATTGTTTAGCAATTTTTTTAATTTTTTTTCGTATATTTAAGATGTGATCTGTTCTATCAGTAGTTGATAAAACTTTTTTACAGTCTAATAAGTTAAAATAATGAATAGCATGAAGCATATGTTCATATGCTGGAATAGATACTGGATTAACAAGTTTAGTTAATCGTGTTGCTTCTTGTATATGTAATTGAAATAATTGTAATATGCATTGAGTATTTGATAATTCAAAATTATAATATGAATTTTCTTTTTCATGATCCAGGAATATATCAGAATATTTGATTTTTTTTATGGAATGTATATCCCATACTATATCATAAATATTATTTATATTTTGTATATGCATGGCAATTCTTTCTAGCCCATATGTTATTTCAACAGTTGGTTCGTTACAATTAATTCCACCCATTTGCTGAAAATATGTAATTTGTGTTATTTCCATTCCATTTAACCATATTTCCCATCCTAATCCAGAAGCTCCTAGTGTAGGGTTTTCCCAATTATCTTCTACAAATCTAATGTCATTATTTTTTATATCAATTCCAATTTTTTTTAAAGAAGATAAGTATATTTTTTGAACATTATTAAGAGTAGGTTTTATAATTACTTGGAATTGATAATAATGTTGTAATCGATTAGGGTTATTAGTGTAACGACCATCAGATGGTCGTCTAGATGGTTGTAAATAAGCTATAGAAGTAGGTTTTTTTTTTAGGATATTAAAAAAAGTATGATGATGAAAAGTTCCTGCTCCTATAGAAATATCTAATGGTTTTAATATAAAACATTTTTTTTGATGCCAAAAATTTTTTAATTTTTGTATTATTTCATAGAATGTATAAGTATGCGTTGACATAATTTTATTTCGTTGATTTATAATATTTTGAAATTATTCAATATATTAATATTGTTAAAATTAAATTTATTTGTATATATATAATTTTGATAAAATTTTTTATTAAAATTTTTAATAGATTTTATTGTTATTTTAATAAACTTTATTAAAAATAATGATATTAATATTAGCATTATTATTGTATATAAACTAGTATATCTACACTAGATTTATTTTTTATTATTGTAAAATATTATTTTTAACAGGAATAATCAACTTTAATGAAATATATAGGTGCACATGTTAGTTCTCAGGGAGGATTAGATAAATCTGTATTACGGGCATATCAATTAAATGCAACGGCTTTTTCGTTATTTTTAAATAATCCATTGCGATGGAAAAGTCCTCCTTTAGCTAAAAATATAGTTAATAATTTTCGTACAAATTGTAAAAAATATTGTTATTCTTCTTTACAGATTTTGCCGCATAGTAGTTTTTTAATAAATTTAGGTCACCCTAATAAAGAAATGAATAAAAAATCATGTTATGCTTTTATTTATGAAATAGATTGTTGTTATCAATTAGGTTTAACGATGATTAATATTCATCCTGGTAGTTATTTGTATCAAATTACAGAAAGAAGATGTTTAGAAATTATTTCTAATTCTATAAATTTCGTGTTGAATAAGACGCGTAAAATAGTAGTTGTTTTAGAAAACACCGCAGGTCAAGGAAGTAATTTGGGATATTGTTTTGAACATTTAGCGTTTATTATTAATAAAATTGAAGATAAATCTAGAATTGGTATATGTTTAGATATTTGTCATTTGTTTGCTTCGGGATATCAATTGAATGATTTTTCTATTTTTAATGAGACATTTGAAAAATTTAATACTGTAATAGGATTACAATACTTATACGGAATTCATATGAATGATTCTAAAGGAAAATGTAATAGTCGGTTAGATCGTCATGATAATTTAGGTTTTGGAAAAATAAATAAAAATGTTTTTTCTAGAATTGTTCAAATTACTGAATTTCAAAATATTCCTATTATTTTAGAAACAAAAGATGCAACAATGTGGAAAAATGAAATATGCTGGTTAAAACAACAATCTTTATTATATCGTAGAAGTATTTTAAAAAAATAAAAAATTATTTTTAATATATCAATAATATATATTATATAACTAATAAATTTAATTAATTTTTTAGATATATATGATTAATAAATTGTTTACTAATCTATATTAGTAGCATTTTTATTATTTTTAATAAAGGATATTATACATGATAAAATTAAATGCTATTTATCGTAATAAAAAAGGTACTAGTAATAGTCGTTATGTACGTAAAGTACACCATAAAATTCCAGGAATAATATATGGTAAAAAATTTTTAGAACAAGAATTATTAATTTTGTTAGAACATGATGTAATTTTTAATTTACAGAAAAATAGTAATTTTTTTTCTAATACTTTATCGATTTTTTTAGAAAAAAAAAAGTTTTTTGTTATTCTTAAAGATATTCAATATCATGCGTTTAGATCTCTTGTATTACATATAGATTTTTTATGTATTAACAATATTATATAAAATAATAGTTTTATTTTTTTATATTTTATTAATTTGTATAAATATTTTTATTTTTGTTTCTATAGTTTAATTATATGTATTGAATATTATTATCGGCACGTATTTTTTAAAAATTAAATTATAAAATTATTTTTTTAAAAAATTTTCGTGCCGATTATTTTAAATATTAAAAATATAATTAATATTTAATAATATTATAATTTATATTACGGTAATATTGATATGAGATAAATATTGTAATAATTCTTTAATTTTAAGTTAATTTTTAACTAAGTATGATATTACTATAATTAATAATTAATTTAATAATATAGAATTTTATTCTATAATTTTTATAGATATTATTTTAATAGTAGAAATTAATTTTTATGTATAGATTTAATCGAAATTTTTTTATTAATAAATTATTTTATCAAAATGAACTAATAAATAGATAAAAATATAAGATATCGTGTATGTAACATATATAATAGAGATAAAAATTAATAATTTAATAGGATGAATTAATTTTTTAAAAATATTACTGTAGAAATATAGTACTATATTGTTTATAGAATTTATTGATTATATTATTAATTTTTAATTTTATTTTTAATACAATAATTTTTTTAATATAAACAAAACAAATATTTATCAGGTATCCTAATGAATAGATTTATATATAAAAAACATATCCCTGTAAAAAGATTTGGTCAAAATTTTTTAAAAAATAAAACTATTATTAATAAAATTATACAAAAAATATATTTAAATAAAGTTGATAATTTTATTGAAATTGGTCCAGGTTTAGGGGCATTAACATTTCCAATTTGTAATATCGTTAATACAATTACAGTATTAGAAATAGATGAAAATATTATATCTTTTTTATTGCAAAGTAAGTATAGTAAAAAAATAAAAATTATTTTAACTGATGTTATGAAATTTGATTTTCAATATTTTTTTTCTTTGAATAAAAATATTTTATATCGATTAGTAGGTAATTTACCATATAGTATTTCTACTTGTTTATTAATTGAATTAATTCAATATAATTCGTATATTTTTGATATGAATTTTATGTTTCAAAAAGAAGTAGCATGTAGATTATTGGCAACACCTAGTAGTAAAGAATATGGAAAATTAAGTGTTCTTGCGCAATATTTTTATAAAATTATTCCCATTTGTAGTATAGATAAATATAATTTTTTTCCGAATCCTAAAATAGATTCTATGTTTTTACGATTTATCCCGTATCGCGTACATAATCAAAATCAAATAAATCGATATTTTTTTGCATTAGAAAAAATTACTCGCGTAGCATTTCAGCATCGACGTAAATTTTTGATTAAAAATTTATTTAAATTATTTTCTCAGAAGACATTATTAAAATTTAATATTAGTCCATTTTCTCGTGCAGAAGATGTTTCAGTACATCAGTATTCTTTACTTGCAAAAAATTTTTTAAAATTATATGATTCATTTTGAATGGTATGTATTAATAAGTTATTTTATATAATTTTATTATATAATATCTTATATTTATATGAATTGATATATAATCAATTATATTTAATAATATCTTATTAATAAATTTTTAATGTTTTTTATTTAAAATAAATAATTTTTTATAAATATTTCTCTTTAAATAAACATGATATATATATATTATATTTAATTAGAATTGTAATATATACATCACATTTATTTAATAAATACGTTTACTTTTAATAAAAATAGATTTTGATTTTATAATAAAGATACATATAAATTTATATTTATATAAAATAAAATATTTATAGTAATTATACTACTAATTATAAATTATTAAATAACATAAATATTATTATATTATATTTTTAATATAAATTATTTCGGTGTATGTTTTGTAAGCATAATATTGGATATTTTCCAATGTGTTGTAAAGCAGAAATAGTAGCAAAAGCTCCATTTAACGTAGAATCATAATGTATTTTATAATTTAGAGCTGTTTTTCGTATTTCGCGAGTTTCTTTATTTTTTTTATTATCTATTGATGTGTTTATTATATAAATATATTTTTTATTTTTAATAAAATCTTGTATATTGGGTCTTCCTTCATAAATTTTATTAACTAATTTTACTGGAATTCCTTGATTTTTTATTTTTAAATAAGTTCCCAACGTTGCTTCTAATTTAAATTTCAATTTTTTTAATTTCATAGCAATATCAATAACTAAATTTTTATCTTGATCTTTTACAGATAATAAAACTATTCCATTATTTTTAAGATTTACGGATATTCCGAGCATCGCTTTATAAAAAGCTAATGAAAAACTTTTACCGATACCCATCACTTCTCCTGTAGATCGCATTTCTGGTCCTAAAAAAGGATTAGATTCTGGAAATTTATTAAATGGTAACACAACTTCTTTGACAAAAAAATATTTTGGTTTGATTGTTCGAATATAGTTTTGTTGTAATAAACTTATTCCACAAATTACACGCATTGCTATTTTTGCTAATGGTGCTCCAATAGATTTTGATACGAAAGGAATAGATCTAGATGCTCGTGGATTTACTTCTAAAATAAATATTTTTCTATCTTTAACGGCAAATTGAATATTAATTAATCCTAATACATGTAAATTAAGAGCTAAAATTTTTGTTTGATTTTTTATTTTTTTTTCTATTTTTTTGTCTAATGTATAAACGGGTAAAGTACATGCAGAATCTCCTGAATGTATTCCTGCTGGTTCTATGTGTTCCATAATCCCGCCAATAAAGACATTTTTTTGATCACAGATAGCATCTACATCTATTTCAATAGCATTATCTAGATATTGATCTAATAAAATGGTTTGGTTTTTTGATTTTTGATCACGATTTAAAAAATATTTTTTGAGATGATTATCATTATAGATTATCTCCATATCTCGCCCACCTAGTACATATGAAGGACGTGCAATTATTGGATATCCTATATAATTAGATTTTTTTAATGCTTCTTGTATATTATTTGCAGTATCATTCTTAGGTTGTTGTAATTTTAGTGAATGAATTATTTTTTGAAATTTTTTTCTATTTTCGGCTATATCAATATATTTTGGTTGTGTTCCTAAGATATTGATTTTTTCTTTTTTAAAATGTTTTGCTAATTTTAATGGTGTTTGACCTCCGTATTGAATTACAATTCCCATTGGTTTTTCTATACGTATAATTTCCAATATTTCTTCTAATGTAATGGGTTCAAAGTATAACCTATCAGATATATCATAATCTGTAGATACTGTTTCAGGATTACAATTAATCATAATTGTTTCATATTTATCTTTTTTTAATATTTTTGATGCATGTACACAACAATAATCAAATTCGATACCTTGGCCAATTCTATTTGGTCCACTACCGAGAATTATGATTTTTTTTGGATTTTTAGTAGGTAAAGATTCACATTCATCTTCCCAAGTAGAATACATATAAGCAGTTTCTGTAGAAAATTCAGCTGCGCAGGTGTCTATACGTTTATATGTAGGATGTAATTTTAACTTATATCTTTTTTTACGTATATCACTTTCTTGGACATTTATTAGTTGAGAAATACGTAGATCTGAAAATCCTTTTGATTTTAAATATTTTAGTTGTTTATAATTTAAATCAGATAATTTATTATTTTTTATTTTTTCTTCTATACAGATTAGATTTTGAATTTGTTGTAAAAACCATTTATCTATAAATGTTAGTTCATATATTTTTTTTATCGTCCATTGTAATCTAAATGCTTCTCCTATGTACCATAATCGTTCTGGACCAGCTTCTTTTAATTCATATTTGATTTTTTTTTCATCTATTGAAGTATTATTGTGGTTTATTTGATTAATATTTAGATCAAATCCTGTAGATCCGATTTCTAGGCTTCTAATAGCTTTTTGTAACGATTCTTGAAATGTACGACCAATAGCCATTACTTCACCTATTGATTTCATTTGAGTAGTTAAGCGATCGTTACATTTATGAAATTTTTTAAAATCAAATCTAGGTATTTTAGTTACAACATAATCAATAGAAGGTTCAAAAGCTGCTGGTGTATTATGTCCTGTAATATCATTTTTTAATTCATCTAAAGTATAACCTATAGATAATTTTGTAGAAATTCGTGCAATAGGAAAACCAGTAGCTTTTGAAGCTAAAGCTGATGATCGAGATACTCTAGGATTCATTTCAATAACTATCATTTTTCCAGTTTTTGGATTTATTGCAAATTGTACATTAGATCCTCCGTTCGTAACACCAATCTCTTTGAGAATCATTATTGCAGCATTTCGCATATTTTGATATTCTCGATCACTTAATGTTTGAGCAGGAGCAATAGTTATAGAATCTCCGGTATGTATACCCATAGGGTCTAAGTTTTCTATAGTACAAACAACAATAAAATTATTTAATTTATCTCTTATTACTTCTAATTCATATTCTTTCCAGCCGATTAATGACTCATCAATTAATAGTTCGGATATCGGTGATAATTCTAAACCTTGTACACAAATTCTTTTAAATTCTTCATAATTATATGCAATACCACCACCGGTACCTCCCATAGTAAATGATGGTCGTATGATACAAGGAAAACCAATAGATTTAATTATTATGTTTGCTTCTTTTATGTTATGAGCGATTCCGCATTTTGCTGTTTTTAGATTAATATTATTCATTGATTTTTCGAATAAAGATCTATTTTCAGCTTTTTGAATAGATTTAATTGTAGCACCTATTAATTCTACGTTATATTGTTTTAATATGCCTGATTGATGTAATTGCAACACACAATTTAAAGCTGTTTGTCCTCCCATAGTAGGTAAAATGGCATTTGGTTTTTCTTTTTTAATAATTTCTTTTATAATTTTTATATTGATAGGCTCAATATATGTTTTATCAGCAATTTCAGGATCTGTCATGATAGTAGCTGGATTAGAATTAATTAATATAACTTTATATCCTTCTTCTTTTAATGCTGTACAAGCTTGGACTCCTGAGTAATCAAATTCACAGGCTTGTCCAATTATAATAGGTCCGGATCCTATTATTAATATAGAATTTATATCATTTCTTTTGGGCATTTAAAATTTCCTTTTTATACATATTATTAATAAATGTATCAAATAATTGTTGAATATCATGAGTACCTGGGTTAGATTCAGGGTGTCCTTGAAAACTAAAATATGGATGGTTTTTTAATGTGATTCCTTGAATCGTTTTATCAAATAAAGATATATGTGTAACAATAATATTTTTTTTTATTGATTTTTTATCAATAGTAAAATTATGATTTTGGGTAGTAATAAATACACGTTTTGTATATATATTTTGAACAGGATGATTAGATCCATGATGTCCGAATTTCATCTTAATAATTTTTGCTCCTAATGATAATGCTAAAATTTGATGTCCGAGACAAATTCCAAAAACAGGAATTGAAAATTTTAATATTTTTTTTATATTTTTAATAGATGTTAAATATGATCGTGGATCACCAGGTCCATTTGATAATAAAATCCCAGAAGGTTGTAAAGATAATATATTTTCTACAGAAGTATTTGATGGAATTAAAGTAATTTTACATCCTTTTTTTTGTAAAATTCTTAATATACTGTTTTTAACACCGAAATCATATACAACAACATGAAATTTTTTTTTATTACATGTATTTTTATATTTTTCAATATTCCATTTTTTAATTTTTTTTACTCCAGTAGATATAGTTATATTTTTTTTATTTTTATAACTGTTAATTTTATGAATAGCATTTTTTATATTCATATATTTTTCAGATTGTATACATCCATATAAAGATCCGATATTTCGTAAAATATGAGTTAGTTTTCTTGTGTCAATGTTTGATATAGCTATAATTCGGTGTTTTTGTATATATTTAGATAAATTTTGTGTACTACGAAAATTACTGTCGAGAGATGATATAGATCGAGTAATGATGCCATTAGCATGAATTTTTTTAGATTCTTCATCTAATTGATTTGTTCCGACATTACCGATATGCGGACTAGTAAATGAAATAATTTGTCCTAAATATGAAGGATCTGTTAAAATTTCTTGATATCCTGTCATAGCGGTATTAAATACTATTTCTCCAATTGTTTCACCTTCTATTCCTACGGAGATTCCTTGAAAAATAGTACCATTTTCTAATATTAAATGTGCTAATTTTTTCAAAATATTTCCTCTAATATATAATTTTTATAAATATATGTAAATTATTTATTACATTTTAATTAATAATATATTTTATATATGTTGATATTTTTACAAAATAGAGATGTTGTGAAGAACATCAGACATATTATATAAGCCTTTTTTTTTATTATGTATCCAAATAGCTGCTTTAAGAGCTCCTTTTGCAAAAACTGATCGATTTATAGCTTTATGTTTAATAGAAATTTTTTCGTGTTCATTAGAAAATAATATGGTATGTTCACCAATTGTATTTCCTTCCCTGATAGTGGAAAAACCAATTGTATGGTTTTTTCGTGTTCCGATATTTCCATATCGTGAAAATATAGCTGATTCATTAAAATTCCAATTCATTGATTTTGAAATAATTTTTCCTAACTGTAATGCAGTTCCTGAAGGCGCATCTATTTTATTTCTATGATGAGATTCAATAATTTCAATATCAGAATTATTACCCAATATATTTGAGATATATTGTATTATTTTGTGTATTACGTTAATACCAATGCTAAAATTAGGAGAATATAATATTGGAATTATTTTAGATGCTTTCTTAATTATATTTATTTGTATAGGATTAAATCCTGTTGTTCCTATAATCATTTTTTTTTTATATTTAATGCAGTATTCTATCATTTTTATTGTAGTACATGGTGTACTAAAATCAATTAATGTATCGAATGATGAAATATTTTTATTTTTTTTAAGAATACTTAATGTAGTAAGAAATTTTTTTTTATTTAAAAAATATTTTTTATCATTATTACAATGATTTTTAATTTGTGTATTTGGAACTAATCCATATATTAATTTAATACATTTATTTTTTTTAATTTCTTTAATCAAAATTTTTCCCATACGACCAAGTGCACCGGAAATAGCTATCTTAGTTTTTATATTTTTCATATTTAAGTATCCTTATATACAAATTTTATTTTATTATTGAGACAAATATATTATAGATTTTATTTATTTTAAACGAATATATTAATATTTATTGTTATCTATTTTTATAGGTAATATTTAGTTCTATTAATAAATATTTTATAGAAAAATATGTTTTTTTCCTGTTTGATTGATATTGATAAGGCATTTATAACAAATATTTGTATTATTTTTTATAAAATTGATTTTTTTTGAATAATGCCAACACCTTGGGCATTTAATTTTATTGCTTTTTTTAATTATTACTTTTAAATTTTTAATATTTTTATTGCAATAAGCTATTGTAGGTGCAGAGGAATATCGACGTAATTGTGTTTCAGATACTAAGAAAATATATTTTAATTCATTATTAAAAGATAAAAGTAATTTAAATAATTTTTTATCCACATATAACGTTAGTACTATTTCTAATGAATTACGTATATATTTACTTTTTTTTGCTTGTTCAATATATTTATTAATTTCATACCTAATAATAAATATTTTTTTCCAAAAAAATGTATTATAGGGAACGTTTTTTGGAAGTGGTTTAATTTTTTTAAACCATCTTTTAGTAAATATAGATTCTTTTTGTTTGAAATTAAAATAATTCCATGCTTCTTCTGCAGTAAATGATAATATAGGAGCAATCCATCGTATAAGGGTATTTAATATATAAAATATTGTTGTTTGACTGCTCCGTCTTTCTATACTATTACTATTTGTAGTATATAATCGATCTTTAATTAACTCTAAATAACAAGATCCTAATTTAATAGAGCAAAAATTAATAATTTTTTGTACTACTTCATGAAAATTATAATTTGAATAATTTTTGATAATTTTTTTTTGATATCTATAGGTTACATCTAGCATCCATTGGTCTAACAGTAACATTTTTTCATATTTTATGATATGAGTATTTTTTTTAAAATCAAAAATATTAGAGAATAAAAACCTTATTGTATTTCTAATTCTTCTATAATGATCAGAAATTTGGTGCAATATTTTTTCAGAAATAGATATATCATTAGTATAATTTGTATAAGCTACCCATAGTCTTAAAATATCTGCTCCCCATTTTTGGACAATATCTTTAGGTTTTTTGTTATTATCTAATGATTTAGACATTTTTTGACCAAGTTCATTAATAACAAATCCATGTGTTAATACTGATTGATATGGAGCATGATTTTTAGTAATTACTGATGTAATTAGTGATGACATAAACCAACCACGATGTTGATCTGATCCTTCTAAATATAAATTGGCTGTATAATTTGGTATATTACTGATATTATGTTTATATATTTTAAGTTGATGATTTGATCCTGATTCAAACCATACATCAAGTATGTCGTCAATTTTTTTATACATATCAGCATTTTTTTTTAACCAAGTATCTGTATTAGATTCCCACCATATTGTATAACCGTATATTTGAATCTTTTTTGCTATTTTTTTCATAATAGAAACAGTATCAGGATGTAGTTGACCGGTATATTTATGTATAAAAAATGGAATTGGAATACCCCAAGTTCTTTGTCGAGATATACACCAATCAGGTCTATTTTTTAACATAATTTTCATTTTATTTTTTCCCCATTCAGGAATCCATAAAACTTTTTTGATTTCTTTTAATATATTATCTTTCAGTAAAGGATCAGATAGTCTGATAAACCATTGTGGTGTAGTTCGTAAAATAACAGGTTTTTTATGACGCCAACAGTGTGGATAAGAGTGTTGGATATTTTCTAAAAAAAATATTTTATCATTATTATTTAATAATTTTAAAATTATATTTTCTATATCAAAAATATGCATATTATTTAATGGATAAAATTTTGGTAGATCATAAAATCCGTATGAATTAACTATTTGAGTAGGTCTTATGTTATATTTTTTACAGGCTAAAAAATCTTCGTATCCGTGATCTGGAGACATATGTACTGCTCCAGTTCCTAGTTCATTAGATACATGTAAGGATAATATAATAGGGATAGAAATATTTAAAAATGGATGTGTACATTTTAAGTTTTCTAATTTTTTTCCATTTATATAACCAATAATTTTATATTTTTTGATATTATTTTTTTTAATTATTTCTTTTGTTAACTTTTTTTCACAAATATAATATTTTTTTTTAATTTTTATTAATTGATATTGTAGATTTGGATTAACAGCAATGGCTTGACATGTTGGTAATGTCCAAGGTGTAGTAGTAAAAACAATAATTGAAACATTAATAATAGTATTTATTTTTTCTTGGATTGGTTTTTTAGATTTTATTTTTAATAAATTATGATTTTTTATCATAAATAAAATATAAAGAGATAGTGAACTTTTTTTTTGATATTCTATTTCAGCTTCAGCTAAGGAAGATTGACAATGAAAACACCAATGAATAGGTCTAAGATCACGATAAATATATCCTTTTTCAACAATTTTGGCTAATACATTTATGGTATTAGCTTGATTCATGTAATCTATAGTTAAGTTTATATTGTCCCAATCTGCTAAGATACCTAATCTTATAAAATCTTTTTTTTGTTTATCAACTTGTTTTAATACATATTTATGACATATTTTGCGAAATTGATTTTTATTGATATTATTTATTTTTTTTTTAAGTATTTGTTCTATTTTTTGTTCAATAGGTAATCCATGACAATCCCAACAAGGAATATAAGGTGCAAAAAATCCAGACATACGTTTAAATTTTAATATTATATCTTTTAATATTTTATTAACAGCATGGCCAATATGAATATCTCCATTAGCATAGGGTGGTCCGTCATGTAAAGAGAAAATTTTTTTTTTTTTATTGTGTAGATGTAAGTTATCGTATAATTTATTCTTTTCCCAAATTTTCAATATTTCTATTTCTTTTACAGCTAAATTTGCTTTCATAGGAAATTTAGTTTTAGGTAAATTTAAGGATTGTTTAATCGTTTTCATATGTAACTCATATTAAATTAATAGATATATTATTATTAAAAATCATAAAAATTATATTCATTACTAATGAATATTTATTTTTTAAAAAAATAATTTATGAAAAAAAATATTTTTAAAAAAAATATTAATTATTAATAATAATATATATATTTATTCTTATTAGTATTTACGTTTATATATTATTTTTATAATAAATATTATTAATTTATAATATGTTTTTATTTTTTATAATTAATGTTATTGTATATATAATATAATTTTTATTATATTAACATGAATAATATTATTTATAATATATATATATATTTTATACATTATAAATATAAAATATATATATTCTATTCATTTAATTTATATAAAAATTTATATTTTAAATATTATAAATATTTTATAATATAAATAATTTTTTATTAATAATATTCATTTATGAGGTTGTAACTATTATGGCAAATATCAAATCATCTAAAAAACATGCAATTGTTTCTAAAAAAAGAAGAGAATTTAATTCTAGTAAACGATCTACTATTAAAACTTTTATAAAGAAGGTGTATTTTTTTATTAAACAAAAAGATAAAGAAAAAGCGAATCAAGCATTTTCTACATTACAGTCTATCATTGATAGATATGTTGTAAAAAGAATTTTGCATGCAAATAAGGCTGCTAGACACAAATCTATATTAATTAAACATATCAAGCAGATTTCTTGATATATATCAGATATATTATTTAAGTATTGCGTCTATTTTTATTGCTATATAGATAGCAATACCTTCTCTTAATTATATTTTTATTGTGTAAGATTATCAAAAAATCTTTTAACGCTATCAAAAAATCTTTTAGATTGGGGACTATGGTTTTCTCCTTTAACTTCACCAAAACTTTTTCCTAGTTTTTGTAATAGATTTTTTTGAAAAGTATTTAATTTTACAGGTGTCTCTACTATTATTTTGCACAATAAATCTCCTACATATCCTTTTCGTACTGATTTTACTCCTTTACCCCTTATTCTAAATAATTTACCTGATTGTGTTTCAGATGGTATTTTTAGTTTTATTCTTCCTGTTAATGTTGGTACTTCAATTTCTCCACCTAAAGCAGCAATTACAAAATTAATAGGAACATTACAATGAAGATTATTATCTTCTCTAATAAAAATAGGATGTTTTTTTACTGTAATTTGTATATATAAATCTCCTGATTGTGCACCACATTGGCCTGCTTCACCTTCATGATTTAGTCTAATACGATCATTAGTATCAACACCTGCTGGAATTTTAATAGATAATTTTTTAGATGCTTTAATACGACCTTGTCCATAACATATTTTACATGGATTTTTAATAACTGTTCCATTTCCCTGGCAAGTAGAGCATGTTTGTTGGACACTAAAAAATCCTTTTCTCATTTGTATGTGTCCATGACCATTACAAGATGTACATGTTTGTGGTTGTGCACCATATGCAGATCCTTGTCCAGAACATGATTTACATATATTTAATGTTGGTATCTTGATTTCTTTTGTAGTTCCCCGTACAGCTTCTTCTAATGTAAGATTAATATTATATTGTAAATCAGATCCTTTTTTTTTAGTATTGTTTCTATTACTTCCAAAAATATCACCAAAAACATCACCAAATATGTCATTTAAATCGGATGTTGATGTTGTAAAGCTACTATGAAACCCGCTAGTATTATGATTTTGTTCAAATGCTGCATGTCCATATTCATCATATGCGTTTCGTTTTTTTGAATCACTGAGAATTTCATATGCTTGTTTAATTTTTTTAAATTTTTCTTCTGCTGTTTTGTTTCCTTGATTACGATCAGGATGATATTTTATAGCGAGTTTTTTATAAGCTCTTTTTATTTCACGTTCATTAGCAGTATTAGAAACTCCTAGTATTTTATAGTAATCTTGTTGTGTCATGATTTATTATAATTCCTAATATTATATATATAAAAATGGGGTGTAGATAAAATTTTCTACACCCTTTTGATATAGAGTTAGATTTTTTACGATAACTTTGTTATGTACATGATTAAATATTTTAATTACATATATTCTTAATTATTTATTTTTATCTTTTTCTTTAATTTCTTCAAATTCTGCATCTACTACATTTTCTTTTGGTTTGTTTAAATCTTCTTTTTCGTTAGTGGTATTATTTGTATTTTTATTTTTTAGTAATTCTGTTAATTTTAAACTTAATTGTAATACTTTTTGTATATGTGTATCAATTTCTTCTTTGTTTTCGCCTTTAAGAGCAAGATCTAATTCTTGTAAAGATTTTTCAATATCTGATTTTGTCGTTGAGTCAATTGTTTTTTCACATTCAGATAATTGTTTTCTTGTATTGTGAGAAATTTGATCACCTTGATTTCTAACTTTTATTAATTCTTCAAATTGTAAGTCTTTTTCAGAATTTTCTTGTGCATCATCAATCATTTTTTTAATTTCATCTTTGTTTAGTCCAGATGAAGATTGTATGGTTATTTTTTGTTCTTTTCCTGTTGTTTTATCTTTTGCAGAGACATGTAAAATACCATCAGCATCAATATCAAAAGTAACTTCTATTTGTGGAATTCCGCGTGGAGCTGCTTGAATACCATCTAAATTAAATTGTCCTAAAGATTTGTTGTCTAAAGCTCTTTTTCTTTCTCCTTGTAATATATGTATTGTTACAGCAGATTGATTATCTTCCGCTGTAGAAAATGTTTGACTATGTTTAGTAGGTATAGTTGTGTTTTTATTAATTAATGGTGTCATTACTCCACCCATCGTTTCAATTCCTAATGATAATGGAGTTACATCTAATAATAATACATCTTTAACTGTACCGGATAATACTCCACCTTGAACAGCAGCACCTATAGCAACAGCTTCATCGGGATTGACATCTTTTCTTGGTTTTTTTCCAAAAAATTCTGCTACTTTTTTTTGTACTAATGGCATTCTAGTTTGACCACCTACTAAAATAATATCATTAATATCTGATATTTGTAATTTAGCATCTTTTAATGCTACTTCTAATGGTTTAATAGATTTAATAATTAGGTCTTCTACTAATGATTCTAATTTTGCTCGTGTTACTCTAATATTTAAATGTTTAGGACCTGTAGCATTAGCTGTAATATAAGGTAGATTTACATCAGTTTGTTGTGCTGCAGAAAGTTCAATTTTTGCTTTTTCAGCTGCTTCTTTTAATCTTTGCATTGCTAATGAATCATTACTTAAATCCATTCCTTGTTCTTTTTTGAATTCTGATACTAAAAAATGAATTAATCGGTTATCAAAATCTTCTCCACCTAGATGGGTATCTCCGTTTGTAGAAAGAACTTCAAATGTTTTTTCTTTGTCAACATCATCAATTTCAATGATTGAAATATCAAATGTTCCGCCACCTAAATCATATACTGCAATTGTTCGGTTACCTGTACCTTTATCTAAACCATATGCTAGTGCTGCTGCTGTAGGTTCATTAATGATCCTTTTAACTTCTAGTCCTGCTATTTTGCCTGCATCTTTAGTTGCTTGTCTTTGAGCATCATTAAAGTATGCTGGTACTGTAATTACAGCTTCAGTAACTTTTTCTCCTAAATAATCTTCAGCAGTTTTTTTCATTTTTTTTAGAATTTCAGCAGAAATTTGAGGAGGTGCTATATTATCTTGTTTTATTTTTAACCAAGCATCACCATTTTTTGATGGGACTATATCATATGGCATGATCTTAATATCTCTTTGTACTTCTTCGTCTTTGAACTTTCTTCCCATTAAACGTTTGATTGCAAAAAGTGTATTTTTTGGATTAGTAATAGATTGTCTTTTTGCTGGTTGTCCTACTAAAATTTCATTTTCTTTAGTATAAGCGATAATAGAAGGTGTAGTACGCTCTCCTTCTGCATTTTCTAGTACCTTAGCTTTATTATTATCCATGATAGCTACGCAAGAATTAGTAGTACCTAAATCTATCCCAATAATTGATCCCATTTTTAGTAATCTCCTAATTTATAATTTATATATATATTAAAAAACATTTTTAATAATTATAAAAAATATTATTTTTATAATTATTAAAGATTTTATTAAATAGATAATATTAATTAAATGGGGTCAGTTTATGCAGCATCAAGGGTAAAGAAAAAATATAATTGTATTTATTTGAAAATAATATGTTAATAATAATTTTTAATCACTTTAGTGTATTTAATAATTAAATTTGTTATAGTAAAATTATAACTTTTTTTTTTATAAGATGATATAATTAATTAATAAAATAAATAAATTATTTATATAGATAAGTGAATATTATTAATTATATTTTTTAATGATTTTATATAATTAGCGTTAATTAACATTATTGAGTTTATAAATATTTATGGATATAAGTTATCAGCATCTATGTTTTATTTTTTTTATATTTGGTGGTTTTACACTGTGTTTTGTGATGTTATTATGTGGTTATACATTAGGTAGTAGATCATATTTTCAAAAATCTCCAGATCCGTTTGAATCTGGTATTGTTTCAGTAGGATTTGCTCGAGTACAAATACCTATTAAATTTTCTTTAATTGCAATTTTATTTGTTTTATTTGATGTAGAAATATTATATTTATATTTTTGGTCTTTGTGTGTAAGAGAATCTGGATGGATAGGTGTCTTAAATATTATTTTTTTTATTCATATTTTATTTATGACATTATTTTATTTAATAAAAAATAACATATTAGAGTGGGTGATATTAAAATAAATATATATTTTTATTTTAATTTTCAGTAAATTACATAAATTATATATCAATTAGTTACTGAAATTTTATTGCAAATTTAATTTTTTAATTAAATAATAATAATATTATGTAATGATGAGAGGATTTTTAAATATGAAATATACTTTAACACGAGTTAATAGAAATAAAAATATATCTGAAAAATATCCATTAAATACAGTCAAGACTGTATCGGATCCTGTCATAACACAAATACGAAATAATGTTTTTTTTGGAAAAATTTCTAAATTTTTCCATAATATTGTAAATTGGGGTCGTAAAAATTCTTTATGGCCTTATAATTTTGGTTTATCGTGTTGTTATGTAGAAATGGTAACTGCGTTTACATCTGTTCATGATGTTTCTCGTTTTGGTTCTGAAGTTCTACGTACGTCTCCTAGACAAGCTGATTTTATGGTTATTGCGGGAACACCTTTTATTAAGATGGCTCCTGTTATACAAAGATTATATGATCAAATGTTAGAACCTAAATGGGTTATTTCTATGGGTGCATGTGCGAATTCTGGTGGGATGTATGATGTATATTCTGTTGTACAAGGAGTAGATAAGTTTCTTCCAGTAGATATTTATATACCTGGATGTCCTCCTAGACCAGAAGCATATATTCATGCTTTAACATTATTACAAAAATCTATTTCTAAAGAACGTCGACCATTATCATGGATAGTAGGTGACCAAGGAGTTTACAAACCACAAATGTCATCTGAAAAAGAAAAACATAATAATAAAAGAATTTCGATTGTAAATATTGATTCTGATGATAGTTTTTAATTTTTTTTAAATTTCAAAAATTTAATTATTTATTTTAATTAATAGATCGTATTTAATATATATATGTAATTTACTTATAGGAATAAAATCATGTCCGATATTTCTTTAGAAAAAAATTTTTTTTTTAAATAATACTACTAGAAAAATTTTTGATAATAATCCTATTATCGGTTCTTTATTTAAGATATTTGGAAAAAAAAATTTTTTTATTCAAAATACTTGTTTTCAATATCCAGTTTTATGGATTAATAGTAAAATTTTAATACAGGTTGTTAAGTTTATAAAAAAAAATGATATTTGTTCATATGATATGTTGTTTGATTTACATGGTATAGATGAACGTTTACGAAAAAATATTGATAATATACCGAATACTGATTTTACAGTGTTTTATCATTTTTTATCAATTACTCATAATTGTGATCTTATTTTAAAGGTAGCTTTATTAGAAAATAAGTTACAATTACCTACAATTACTTCAATTTTTTTAAATTCAAATTGGTATGAACGTGAAACATGGGAAATGTTTGGTATAACATTTATTGGACATCCTTGTTTAATTCGTATTTTAATGCCTAAAAATTGGATTGGACATCCTTTGCGAAAAGATTATGCATCTCATGCAACTGAATTAGATAGTTTTTTTTTTACAAAGCAGAAAGAAGATGTAGCAATGGAAGCATTACGTTTTTGTCCTGAATCGTGGGGTTTAAAACATATTAAATCTAATAATTTAAAATATATGTTTTTAAATTTTGGACCTAATCATCCTTCTTCACATGGAGCTTTTCGAATAATACTTCAATTACACGGAGAAAAAATAGTAAATTGTATTCCTGATATTGGTTATCACCATCGTGGCGCAGAAAAGATCGCTGAACGACAATCTTGGCATAATTATATACCTTATACGGATCGAATAGAATATTTAGGTGGTTGTATAAATGAAATGCCTTATATATTAGCGATAGAAAAATTAGCAGATATTATTGTACCAGATCGTGTTCAAGTAATTAGAATTTTATTATCTGAGCTATTTAGAATTAATAGTCATTTATTATTTATTTCTACGTTCATCCAAGATGTAGGTAGTATGAGCACAGTGTTTTTAGCTTTTACTGATCGTCAAAAAATATATGATATAATTGAGCATATTACTGGTGCTCGTATGCATCCTGCTTGGTTTCGTATTGGTGGAGTAGCAAAAGATTTACCAGTTAATTGGCATCATTTTTTAAAAGAATTTTTGATCTGGATGCCGAAACGTTTAGATTTTTATGTAAAAGTAGCGTTAAAAAATAGTATTCTTATTTCTCGATCTGTTGGTATAGCATCTTATGAAAGACAAGAAGCGTTGTCTTGGGGAGTTACAGGTGCAGGATTGAGAGCAACTGGTGTGAATTTTGATGTTAGAAAACAACGTCCCTATTCAGGTTATCAAAATTTTGATTTTGATATTCCGATTGGAGATAGAGTTAGTGATGCTTATACGAGAGTATTATTAAAAGTTGAAGAAATTCGACAAAGTTTAAAAATATTAAAACAATGTTTGTTAAATATGCCGAATGGTTCTTTTAAGTCTGATCACCCATTAACCACTCCTCCAAATAAAAAAAATTCTTTATTTAATATTGAAACTATGATTACTCATTTTTTACAATCATCTTGGGGTCCGATAATGCCTGTAAACGAAAGTTTTCAAATGATTGAAGCAACTAAAGGAATTAATAGTTACTATTTAATTAGTGACGGTAATTCAACTAGTTACCGAACTCGTATTCGTACTCCTAGTTTTGCGCATTTACAACAAATTCCATCTGTTATATGTGGACAGTTAATTTCAGATTTAATTGTTTATCTTGGTAGTATTGATTTTGTTATGTCAGATGTCGATCGTTAAATATTTTTATAAATTATAATAAGGAAAATATGTGTTTCACTTAAGTTCACTTGAAATTTCTGAAATTTTACTAAAAAAAAAATGTTACCGTGATTCACGGGCAGCGTGTATTGATGCTTTAAAAATTGTACAAAAATATAGAAGGTGGGTTTGTAATAATTCTATTATAGCGATTTCTAAAATTTTATCTATTCCAGTATGTGAAGTAGAAGGTGTTGCGACTTTTTATTGTCATATTTTTAGAAAACCAGTAGGTTTTCATGTAATTCGTTATTGTGATAGTGTGGTATGTTTTATTAATGGTTATCGTAAGATTGAAAATCAATTAATATCTAGTTTAGGTATACAGCCAGGAGGAACTACATCTGATAATCGATTTACATTGTTGCCAACTTGTTGTTTAGGTGCGTGTGATAAAGGTCCTGTGTTGTTAATTGATGAAATTTTATATACTAATCTTACTTCTTCAAAAGTATTAAAGTTATTGGATAAATATAAATGAAATATATACTTAAAAATCCAGAAACGCATCCATTAACATGGCGTTTAAATGAACCTTGTAAAACAGTTAAAATGGCAGAGTACTGTAATACTAACGGTTATCAAGCTTTAAAAAAATGTTTAAAAAATATGAATTATAAAGAAATAATATCTTTGGTAAAAAAATCTGGTTTAAAAGGTAGGGGAGGTGCTGGATTTCCAACTGGTATTAAATGGAGTTTAATGTCAACAAGTTCTATTACAAATACTAGATATTTAATTTGTAATGCTGATGAAATGGAACCTGGAACATATAAAGATAGATTTTTAATAGAATATTTACCACATCAATTAATTGAAGGAATCATTATAAGTGCTTTTGCTTTACAAGCTAAATGTGGATATATTTTTTTGAGAGGTGATTATTATTTATCAGAAAAAATTTTAATACAAGCTATTAATGATTCATATCAAGCTGGATTTTTAGGTAAAAATATTTTAAATAGTGGTTTTACTTTTAATTTATTTTTACATACTGGTGCTGGTCGCTATATTTGTGGAGAAGAAACTGCATTAATTAATTCATTAGAAGGTAAACGCGCGAATCCGCGGTATAAACCTCCTTTTCCTGCTAATTTTGGACTTTGGGGTAAACCTACATGTATTAATAACGTTGAAACATTATCCAATATTCCAGCAATTATTTTATATGGATCAGATTGGTATTTAAATTTATCTAAGAGTATAGATTCAGGTACTAAGTTATTAGGTTTTTCGGGTCGAGTAAAAAAACCAGGTTTATGGGAGTTACCACTTGGTATTACAGCAAGAGAGCTTTTAGAAGATTATGCTGGCGGAATGCAGAAAAATTTAACTTTACAGGCTTGGCAACCTGGTGGAGCAGGAACTAGTTTATTATCATATGATAATATTGATATAAAAATGGATTTTATTAGTTTACAAAAAATAGGTAGTCGATTAGGAACAGGAATTGCGATGGCTATAGACAATACAGTTAATATCATATCTTTATTGGTAAATATTGAGACATTTTTTTCTCGAGAATCGTGTGGATTTTGTACTCCATGTAGAGAAGGATTGCCATGGATTGTTAAAATATTACAATCTTTAGAAAAAAAAAACGGATGTACTAATGATATTCTAATTTTAGAAAAATTATGTTCTCATTTAGAATCAGGAAAAACATTTTGTGCGCATGCTCCAGGAGCGATCTCTCCGTTAAAAAGCGCAATAAAACTTTTCCGTAATCATTTTAAGCGAGGAATTAATTTATACAAAAAAACACAGAATAATATAGATGTTATTTCTTTATGTGAATAGTTGATAAAATAAAATAGTATTTATGATGTATATGAATAATATATTAGTAAATTTTTAACATAAAATTTATATATAGCTATATATTCGATATTTTAAAGTGAGTATTTTATAATGGTTAAAATTTATATTGATAAAAAAATTTTTTTTGTTAAATCATCTTATAATCTTTTGCAAGCTTGTTTATCTGTTGGTATAAATATACCTTTTTTCTGTTGGCATCCTGCATTAGGTAGTGTTGGTTCTTGTCGGCAATGTGCAGTTAAATTATATAGGAATGATGATGATCAGATCGGAACGATCGTTATGGCATGTATGTTAGAAATTAAAAAAGATATGAGGGTATCAACTACACACTCAGATGTAACAAGTTTTCAAAAAAATATTATTGAATTAATGATGTTAAATCATCCGCATGATTGCCCTATTTGTTCTGAAGGTGGTAGTTGTCATTTACAAGATATGACTGTTTTAAACAAACATCATATTCGACGTTATAAATTTCAAAAGCGTGTATATAATAATCAATATTTAGGTCCATTTATTTCGCATTCTATGAATAGATGTATTACATGTTATCGTTGTACTCGATATTATAATGATTATTCTGGCGGACAAGATTTTGGGGTATACGGTTCAAGTAATAAAATTTATTTTGGTCGTTTTGAAAATGGTATTTTAGAAAGCGAATATTCTGGAAATTTAATTGATGTATGCCCGACAGGTGTTTTTACTGATAAAAGTAATATTAATAATTTTTATCGTAAATGGGATTTACAGTATTCTCCTAGTATATGCCATAATTGTAGTATTGGATGTAATATTAGTTTAGGAGAACGTTTAGGAAAATTATGTCGTGTTGATAATAGATATAATAAACATTTGAATCGATATTTTTTATGTGATTTAGGTAAATTTGGTTGTAATTATGTAAACTTCAATGTTATTTCAAAACCATTTAAATTTAAAAATAATATTGTTAAGTTTTTGAATTATTCAACGGTCATTAATTTAATTTCTAATATTTTACAAAATTCTTCAAATAGGATTTTAGGAATAGGTTCTTCACGAGCTAGTGTTGAAAGTAATATGGCGTTATTTAATTTAGTTGGAGAAAAGAATTTTTCTAATGGGGTATTACCAGAATTAAACCAATGTATTAATTTAATTACTGATATTTTACAAAATGGAGATATACATATTCCTTCTATTTCCGAAATTGAAGAGTATGATGTAATTTTAATTATAGGTGAAGATATTACGCAAACTGCGGCATTAGCAGCATTATCAGTACGTCAAGCAATACAACGAGGTTTTTATTCATCTATTTCAGAAAAACATAATATACCAATATGGCATATTAATGCCATAAAAAATATTGCTCAAAATAAAAAAAATTTATTGTTTGTTATTAATGGAAGTGAAACTAAGTTAGATGATATAAGTAAGATTAGTTATTATGGTTCTATAGAACAACAATTACAGTTTAGTATTTCAATATTGGATTGTATTAATAATAATATACAATATGTAAAGGATAATCATAAAAATATATTTGATCAGGTTAATACAATTGCTGAAGCATTGTGTCATTCTAAAAAACCGTTAATTATTTCAGGTACGTCATATAAAAATATTGATTTTATTAAAATTTCCTTTAATATTGCTAAATCATTACAAAAAAAAGGATTGCCTGTTGGTTTGGCATTATTTCCGCCTTCAGCTAATAGTATAGGTGTTTCTTTAATTCCAAATATTTCTTTAAATGTTATGTTTGATATAATTTATTCAGAAAAAATAGATGTTTTAATTATTTTAGAAAATGATTTATATCGATTATATGAATCGAATTTTATAGATAATATTTTAAAAAATATTAATACCATTATAGTAATAGACCATCAGAATAATAAAATGGTAAGAAATTCTCATATTTTTTTACCATGTACTAATTTTTTTGAAAGTTCTGGAAATATTATCAATTATGAGGCTCGGTTACAGCGATTTTTTAGAACACATAATCCTAATTTCTATAATAAAAAAATATATAAATTAGATAGTTGGCGATGGATACATGCTATTCAATATAGCATTAATTCTTTTGATTTAATTCAATCATTTACTCTTGATAAAATGATGAAATTATGTGCTTCACGGAATTCTTTTTTTAAAAAATTAAAAGATTCTGCTCCATCTGCAGATTTTAAAATTTATGGTCAAAAAATTGCTAGATCATCTTTACGATTTAGTGGTCGTTCTTCTATGTTTGCTGATAAAAATATACATGAACCTATTTCTCCGAAAGATCCAGATAGTATGTTTTCTTTTTCTATGGAAGGAAATCAACAAACAGAAAATGGTTTTTCTCATATTCCATTTTCATGGTCTCCTAATTGGAATTCTCATCAATCATTATATAAATCATCTAATCGTTTAAACAATAAATTTACTTCATTATACGAAGGTATATTATTATTTAAAGATTATAAAAAGAAATTTTTATCGAATTTTTTTATTAAAAAAATTGATAAAAATATAACAAAAAATTTATTGGATTTTCAAATTATTCCATATTATAAATTATTAGGTAGTGAAGAAATGAGTCAAAATTATTTTATGAAAATAATGAAAATAAATTTTATTTATGCTCAATTAAATTATTCTGATGCTTCTAAATTAAAAATTAATGACGGTGATATATTACAATTTCAGATAAATAATTTATTTTTTAGATTTCCAGTGTGTTTGTCTGAACATATAAGTTTATTTCATATTGGATTACCAATAGGTTGTGGTAAATTACCATCTATTTTTTTTAATAAAGTTGCTATGAATTTAACAAAGTTAAATAAGTAAATATTTTATTGAATTAGGTACAATATCATGAAAAATAAATTTTTTTTTGCTATTAGTTTTTTAATGTTAATTATATTTAATGCTAGTTTGTTAAGTATAGTAGAAAGAAAGATATTGGGATTATTGCAAAATCGATATGGACCGAATAGAGTTGGTTGGGGTGGTTGTATGCAAGTATGTGCTGATGGTATTAAATTACTTTTTAAAGAAGATTGGCTACCTCCTTTTTGTGATAAATCTTTATTTATTTTAGCACCTATAATTTCTTTTATGTCTTTTTTATGTGTATTATCTAGTATTCCTATTACTGATAATTATATTATTATTAGTCTAGATATTGGATTATTATTTTTTTTTATGATGTCATCTATATCTGTATATGGAGTTTTATTAGCTGGTTGGTCTAGTAATAATAAATATGCTTTATTAGGAGCAATTAGAGCAGTAGCGCAAATGTTGAGTTATGAAGTTTTTTTAGGTATTTCTTCTTTAGGGACTGTTATGCAATGCGGTTCTTTCAATTTAGTAGATATTGTATATTCACAACAAAGAATATGGAATGTTATTCCGCAATTTTTTGGTTTTATTATTTTTTTTATAGCATGTATTGCAGTTTGTCATAGACATCCTTTTGATCAACCAGAATCTGAACAAGAATTAGCTGATGGATATCATATTGAATATTCTGGTATGAAATTTGGAATGTTTTTTATCGGCGAATATATTTCTATTATGACTGTTTCTGCATTGATAGTTTGTTTATTTTTTGGAGGTTGGCTTGGTCCTTGGTTTCCATCAATAATTTGGTTTTTATTAAAGTTTTTTTTATTTATTTTTTTATTTATTTTAATAAGAGCATCTTTACCTAGACCAAGATATGATCATGTTATGTTTTTTGCATGGAAATTTTTTTTTCCATTATCGTTATTAAATTTAATTTATACATCTTTAAAAATTTTATTATAATTGTGAGGTTTTATAATGTATGAATATAAAAAATATTATTTTTAGTATTTTTAGCTATATACGTAGTATATTTTTAATATTTAGTAATATTTTTGCATCACGTGAAACACGATTATATCCAGAACAACCATTAAATTTATCATTACGATATAGAGGTCGTATTATTTTAACTCGGGATCCTAATGGTTTAGAAAGATGTGTTGCTTGTAATTTATGTTCTGCTGTATGTCCTGTTAATTGTATTTCGTTAAAAAAATCGGAAAATTCAGATGGTCGTTGGTATGCTAAATTTTTTAGAATAAATTTATCACGTTGTATTTTTTGTGGTTTATGCGAAGAAGCTTGCCCTACTGCAGCGATTCAATTAATTCCGGATATAGAATTAAGTGAATTTAAACGAAAAAAATTAATTTATGAAAAAAAAGATTTACTAATTTCGGGACCTGGAAAGTTTCCAGAATATAATTTTTATTCTGTTTCAGGTGTGAAAAATAATATTGAATCACATGATATTGATTCAAAAAAGATATTAAATTGTGTTGATGTGACGTCTTTATTGCCGTAGGGATAATTTTATGGTTTTTTTATTTTATTTATTTAGTTTTTTATCTGTTTTTTTTTCTTTATTAATCGTAATAAGTAGTAATCCAATTTATTCTTTGCTTTATTTAATTTTTTTAATATGTTCTATTTCTGGTATTTTTTTTACTTTAGGAGTAGTTTTTATAGGAGCATTAGAAGTAATTATTTATGCTGGGGCTATTATGGTTTTATTTGTTTTTGTGGTAATGTTAATAAATAATAATTTATTAAAAAAATGTAATAGATTAAATCGATCGATAAATTTTTATGAAATTTTATCTTTTATATGTTTGATTATTATTTTATTAATTTTATCGATTCAATTTATTAGAGAAAAAAATAAAATTTTAATTTTTAATGATATTGCAATGAAACAAGTTAGTATTTGTTTATTTAATAAATATGGATTTTTGGTAGAATTTACTTCTTTATTGCTGTTATCTGCATTGCTTGTAATATGTATAGTTTTTAAAAAATAGAGTTTATTTTTTTATTTTTATAAGGATAATATACAAGATTATGTTGTCATTAAATCACGGAATTATTGTATCGATACTAATTTTTATGATTGGTCTAATTTCTTTATTCAAACATAAAAATCTAATATTTATATTAATTAGTTTAGAATTACTTACTAATGCAATTGCTTTAGCAATGGTATTGGTGGGATATTACTGGAATCAAACAGATGGTCAAATTATGTATGTATTCATTATTACTACAGCAGCAGCAGAAGTTAGTGTAATGTTAGCATTTTTTTTAAAAATATATCAGCAGTATAATACATTAGATATATTTAAGTTGAGCGAGATTTATAAATGAATTTAATTTATTATGTAGTTATATTTCCTTTATTAAGTTGTTTTTTATTAATATTACTGCAACAGTTTTTGTCAAAAAAATATGTTGCGTTGATTAGTATTTCTTCAATTTTTATTTCTTTATTATTTTTTTTATATGTGGTATATGATTATTATAAAAAAATAAATATATCAAAAATTTTTTTTATACCATTATTACATTGGATAACTGTAAATAATTACAGTATTGAATGGAATTTCTTGATAGATTTTTTTTCTCTATCTATGCTGGGAATGATTTTATTGATTAGTATATGTGTATACTTATTTTCTTTTTGGTATATGCAAGATTCATCTGTATATATAAAATATTTTATATATATGAATTTATTTATTTCATGTATGATGATTTTTACATTAACAAGTAATTTAATAACTATGTTTTGTGTTTGGGAATTAGTAGGAGTTTGTTCATATTTATTAATTGGTTTTTATTTTAATCGTGAACGAAATGGATATGCTGCTATTAAATCATTTTTAATGACTCGATTTAGTGATGTATTTTTTTTAATTGCTATTTTTTTAATTTTTTTAAAACTTAATACAATAGATTTTATAACATTAAAATATTCTGTTAATGAAATTATTTTTTTAAACAATCATACAAATTATTTGTCTTTAATAACTTTTTTATTAATTATTGCAGCTATAGGAAAATCAGCGCAAGTACCTTTACATACATGGTTAATAGGAGCGATGGTTGGTCCGACACCATCTTCTGCTTTGATTCATGCAGCTACTATGGTCACTATGGGTATTTATTTAATATTACGTACATATACGTTATTTTTATATAGTACTTATGCAATGAATTTTTTAGTTATAATTGGTTGTATAACGATTATAATATCTAGTATTTCTGCTATTATTGAAAATAATATTAAACGTATTTTAGCTTATTCTACTATGAGTCAAATTGGCTATATGTTTATAGCTCTTGGATCTAATAATATTAAAGGCGCATTTATTCACTTAATTTGTCATGCTTTCTTTAAATCTTTATTATTTTTATCAGCTGGATCTATCATAAAATGTGTTAATAATGAGCAAAATATTATGAATATGGGTGGTTTATATAAAAAAATTCCTTTTGTATATATAACTTTTTTAATGGGAATTTTTTCGTTGATATCATTACCATTTATTACTTCTAGTTTTTATAGTAAAAGTCATATAATATTTAATATTTTGTATCATAAAAATAGTTTTTTATTATTATGTAGTTTAACAGGAATATTTTTAACTTCAATATATTCATTTCGAATGGTATTTTTAATATTTCATGGTTCAAATAAATCTAATTTTATTTTTATTAAAAAAAATTTTTTTCATAATATATCTTTATTTGTTTTATGTATTGGTTGTACTCCAATTACATGGAATTTTATGTCATATATATGGACTAAATTATATTTTAAATCTATTAATATATTGCCAAATTCTATTTATATAGAATATCTATCTTGTATTCTGTTAATATTTGGTTTTTTTATAGCTTATTTTTCTTATATAAGAAAAAATTTTTTATTAAAAAACTTTTATTTTAATAAAATATTTAATACATTTTATGTATTAGTTGTTAATTATTGGTTTTTTGATTTTTTTTATTTTTATGTATTTATACAAGCATATTATAATTTATCAAATTATTTAAATAATAATTTTTATTACGTAGAAAGGATTTTTTTGAATAAAATTTATTTTTTTATTAAACGGTTATCTAACTTAAATTCAACAAATATTATTAATCATATTAGATGGTATATTTTTTGTTTAATGTTAGTTTTATTGTTTATCTTTTTTGTTGATTATTATTAAATATATTTAATAAAATTAAAATGAATTTATATATATTATATAATAATATATAGCAAGGATAATATATTATATGATACTTTTAGTTTTTATATTAGTACCTTTATTAGGGGCTATATTATCAATATTTACGGGATTTTTAAATGAAAGAATTCCTCGTTATATAGCTGCTTTTTCTATGATAATTTGTTTATTAGTTTCATTATTTATTTTTTTTTATAGTAATAGGTTTTTTCAGGCAAATATTACTATGCATACGTTATTAATTGCGTTTCATAAAACGTGGTTTTCAGAGTATGGTATTTCTATTTATTTTGGTTTAGATAATTTATCACTATTAATGATTTTATTAACTTCGTTAATTGGATTATGTTCTATATATTGTGAATGGCATACGCTAAATGATAAAATAGGAATATTTTATTTTTTTTTATTGTGTATTGCGTTAGGAATGTTTGGTATTTTTCTATCTTTTGATATGTTTTTATTTTTTTTATTTTGGGAATTAATATTGATTCCTATGTATTTTTTGATTATTTTTTGGGGTAATAGCAAAAAAAATCGTCATGATGTTATTTATGTTGCTCGTAAATTTTTCATTTATTCTCAAATATCTGGATTTTTTTTATTATTTTTTATACTAAATATAGTATGTATATACTATAGTAATTTTGGAATTTGGACATTTAATTATTTTTTTTTAAAGAATATAAAGATATCTTTATATACTGAATTTTTTTTGATGTTTAGTTTATTATTATCTCTTATCATAAAAATTCCATTATTTCCATTTCATAGTTGGTTACCTGATTTTCAAGAATCTATTTCTTCTTCAGGATCAGTAGATTTAATAGGACTTTTATTAAAACCAGCTATATATGGATTATTGCGTTTTTATTTGATATTTTGTCCTCGTACTTCTCATATTTTATCTTTATTTTTTATATCTATTGGTTTATTGTCAATGTTTTATGGTTCTATAATGGCTTTTTCTCAGAAAAATATAAAAAGATTGTTAGCGTATTCTACTATTTCTAGTATGGGTATTATTTTTGCTGCAATACATAGTGAAAATATAGTGGCTTATCAAGGTGTTTTATTATATATAGTATCATCTGTTATTTCTACAGCAGCATTATTAATATTGATTGGAAGAATTTTTATTCAAATTAATACTCAAAATATTTTATATATGAGTGGATTATGGTCTTGTATGAATTTTATTCCATCATTTTTTTTATTTTTTTCTTTATCGATGTTAAATATACCTATGACAGGAAATTTTAGTGGTGAATTTATGATGTTATTTGGTATCTTTATGCATTGTCCGATTTTAGGTTGTTTTTTTGTTTTTGGTTTGTTTTTATCTTCTATTTATCTTCTAATAATGATACAAAAGGTATGTTATGGTTCTAATCGATTATCTGTTATAAAAAATGAATTAAGTTTTTTTGATTTTGTAATATTAATTTTCTTTGTATTTTTTATATGTTTATTGGGATTATACCCTAAATTTATTTTAAAATTTTTATAGATATATAAAATTATATGTATCATGACGATATATATAGTAAATAATTAGGTAATAAAATTATGATTAAATTATTTGATAGTATTATTCCAATAATACCAATTTTATCATTAATTTTTTCAGTTATAATAATTTTTTATATTTCTTTTTATAAAAAAAATGTATATCTGGAAAGTATAGTTATTACATTTGGTTTATTGTTTAGCATAATAATGATTTTATATTCAAAGATATTTATGTTAGAATATATTTCTGTATTAATAAAAATAGATCAATATTCTTATTTTTATATTTTTATGTTACTTTTATCTAGTTTATATACGTGTATATTTGCATATCCTTGGTTACTATACAATAGTATGTATTCAACAGAATTTCATTTATTTGTATTGTTATCTACTATTGGTGGAATTTTAGTATCTGTTGCATTTCATTTTTCTACTTTATTTATAGGAATAGAATTATTATTTTTTCCTATACTAGGCATTTTAATATTATTTCCAAAATATATATTTCATTGGTCTTCTATATTAATATATTTAATTATGTCAGTTTTTTCATCTGCTTTATTATTATTAGGTTGTTCTTTTATTTATTTTGTTTCAGGTCGGTTGTGTTTTTCTTTTTTTACATATATTTTTATGTATTATCCTTCTATTATGTATGGTAATATTACTTTTTTTGGTATTATTTTAGTTTTATTTTCACTTTTTTTGAAATTATCACTGTTTCCATTACATACATGGGCTCCTGGTATATATCAGTATACTAATTCTTGTGCATTAATATACTTTTCAACAGTTACTAAGATTTCTATTTTATCTATTTTAATGCGATTTTTTTATTATATTCCTTATTTAAACAAGATAACTTTATTATATGTTATATTATATAGTATTGCGATATTTTCTATTTTATTTGGTAATTTGATAGCAGTTATTCAAGTTAAGATTCACAGATTAATGGGATATTTATCTATTTCTAATCTTGGTTTGTTATTGATTTTATTACTGATATATTCTCAAAATAAATATTTACTTATAACTAAATATATATATATCTATTTGTTTGGTTATTTGATAGGTTTACTTGGTTTTTTTGGTATTAAAAGTATTGTTGATTTTAATATTTTTACTAAAAATATTGATAATATAAAAAATAATTCATTAACTGGATTATTTTGGTATGATCCTGTTTTAGGAATTATGATGACTATAATTTTATTGTCTCTATCTGGATTTCCTTTAACAATAGGATTTTGGGGAAAATTTTTTATTCTAAAATATTTAATTCATAAAAATTTTATTATTACAACAGTATGCATTATGATCAGTAGTATTTTAGGAACATATAGTTATTTTAATATTATTCATAGTTTGTATTGCAATCCTGTTAAATTAGATGAAAAAAATTTATTTCGTCATTTTAATATCACGATATTGCAAAAATATCTAATTATAAGTATTGGTATTATTATAATAGTATTGGGTTTCTTGCCAAAAATTTTATATAGTTTATTTTAATTCGATGTACATGGATTTTAATATATATATTTTTATTAAAAATTTATAAATACTTAAATTAAACATAGTAAAATTTTAATTTTGATTTTGTTTTGTATAAATATTTAATGTATTTTTTAAAAATTATTTTTAAATTTTAATTAATATTTTAAATGTATAAATTTATAGCTTATAAAATAATATAATGTTGGAATTTTTCCAACATTTTATTATTATATTGTAAATATTAGTTTAATTATATATTTATATATTAGTTGATCATGTAGTAATAAATACTAATTATATTTAATATGAATGTTATAAATATTTATTTTTTATTATGTATTAAAATATGTAAAATTTTTATTTTTAAAACATTTCAGAAATTGATTCTTCTTGATTAATTCTTCGAATTGCTTCTGCTAACATAGTAGAGACTGTTAATATGTGTATGTTTTTTAAACATTTTATTTTTTTAGATAATGGAATTGTATCACATATTATAATTTCATCTATATTTGATTTTTTGATGTTTGTGTTAGCTATACCTGAAAAAATAGCGTGTGTAGCATATGCATAAATACAGCGTGCTCCTTTTTTTTTTAGAGCAGTTGCAGCTTTACATAAGGTAATTCCAGTATCTATAATATCATCTATTAAAATACAGTCTCTATTTTTTACTTGTCCAATAATATTCATTACTTCTGAAGCATTTATACTGGGTCTACGTTTATCAATAATTGCCATTTCAGAATCATATAATAATTTTGCAATAGTTCGTGTTCTGATAATCCCACCAATATCTGGTGACACAAATATAGGATTAAAAAAGTTAATTTTTAATAATTTTTTTAATAGTATTCTACTGCTAGAAATATTATCTATTGGAATATCAAAAAAACCTTGAATTTGTTCAGCATGTAAATCAATAGTAAGGATACGATCAACACCAACATTTGATAAAAAATCGGCAATTACTTTTGCTGTAATAGGTACTCTAGATGATTGAATTTTTCTATCTTGTCGAGCATATCCAAAATAAGGAATAACAGCAGTAATACGTCCAGCTGAAGCTCTTCTAAGAGCATCTATCATAATTATCAATTCCATAAAATTATCGTTAGTAGGTGAACACGTTGATTGTATTAAAAAAACATCAGATCCTCTTATATTTTCATTAATTTGAATGCTAATTTCTCCATCACTAAATTTACTAACTGTAGCTTTTCCTAATGTAGTATTTAGTTGATTGGCTATTTTTTGAGCTAAATTTGGAACAGAATTTCCCGAAAATAATTTAATTTTCTTCATACTAATCTCTTTGATATTTTATATGTATGTATTTTTAGTGAATAATTTTATATTATATATATAATATATTTTTAAAAATATTTTTATTATTATGAATTAAAATAATTAATTATATAAATGCATGATTTTATCATATATGTTTATTTATATAATACTATGAGTTATTATATATAATAAATAATATAATTTTTTTATTTTTAGTTTTAGTTAATAGGTATTTTTATGAAAAAATCAATAATTATAAAATTACAAAATTTAATAAAAAGATATGCAGAATTAGAATTTTTATTATCAAATAGTTATAAAAAATTTAATAAAATAGAATTTTTAAAATTATCTAAAGAAAAATCTGAATTATCTGAATTAAATGAATCGTTTGTTTTGTGGTTATCGTTAAAATCAGAAATAAAAAATATTAAGTTATTATTACGAGATTCAGTTATTAGAGAATTAGCTGAAGAAGAATTGTATATTTTATGTAAAAAAAAAAAAGAAATTGAAAAAAAAATAGAAATTTTATTAATTCCAACTGATCCATATGATAAAAATAGTTGTTTTATCGAAATTAGAGCTGCAACAGGAGGATTAGAAGCTGCAATTTTTTCTGGGGAGTTATGCAAAATGTATATGAGATATGCTGATTTGAAATCTTGGAAAGTTAATATTATTAATATGCATGAAGGAGATCAAGGAGGTTATAAAGAAGTTATTTTAAAAGTTGTAGGGGCTGGAGCCTGTAAGCGATTAAAATTTGAATCTGGAGGTCATAGAGTACAACGTGTTCCGCAAACAGAATCTCAAGGTCGTATACATACTTCAACATGTACAGTAGCAATAATGCCTGAAGCACCTAAATCAGAAAAAATTATTTTAAATACTATTGATTTAAAAATTGATACGTTTCGTTCTTCAGGAGCTGGTGGACAGCATGTTAACACGACTGATTCTGCAGTTCGTATTACACATATTCCTACAGGTAATGTAGTTGAATGTCAAGATGAACGATCACAACATAAAAATAAGGAAAAAGCATTATCAGTATTATCTGCTAAAATTTATGCAGAAAAGAATGCTAAAAAAGCATCAGAAAATTCATTGATTAGAAAAAATTTATTAGGTACAGGATCACGATCAGATAGAAATAGAACATATAATTTTCCTCAAAATCGAGTAACTGATCATCGTATTAATTTAACTTTATATCGGTTAAATGAAATTTTATCTGGTAAATTAGATTTATTTATTGAGCCATTATTACAAGAATATCAAGCAGATTTGTTGTTAATGACAGAATAGAATTAAATTGGTGTATATAATAATGAAAGTTGTAGAGTGGTTATTTTATGCTAAAAATAGATTGTTTAATAGTTTGACGGCGCAATTAGATGTAGAGTTATTAATTTGTTATGTATTGAAATTTTCAAAAAAGGAATTATTTTTTAATGATATACAAAAAATTAAAAAAAATGATTTATTGATTTTAAATAGGCTATTAAATAGACGAATATTAGGAGAACCGATTGCATATATTATACATAAAAAAGAATTTTGGTCTCTTTCTTTATTTGTATCTTCTTACGTGTTAATCCCTAGACCAGATACAGAAATTTTAGTTGAACAAATTTTGTTAAAAATTTCTTTAAATGTTAGTTTGGTTCTTGATTTAGGAACTGGTAGTGGTGCGATTGCATTGGCAATAGCTACAGAATGTCCTCAATGTAAAGTTATTGGTATAGATAATAGTTTAAATGCATTATCAATAGCACGATATAATGCTATAAAATTAAATATCAAGAATGTTTTTTTTATTTATAGTGATTGGTTTTCACATATTTATTCGATGAAATTTCATATAATTGTTTGTAATCCACCGTATTTGTCTAATAATGATTTTATAAATTCTGGTAAAAGTCTTTTTTTTGAACCTTATAATGCATTAGTTGCAGGTACAAATGGAATAGAATATATACAGTATATTATAGAAAATGCTCGTTTTCATCTTTTTACTATGGGATGGTTATATATTGAGCATTGTTATAAACAAACAAGTATAGTTAAAAAGATATTTGAGATTAATTTTTTCACAAAAATATCTTCAATAAAAGATTATTCTGGTCGTAGTAGAATTACGTATGGTTGTTTAAAATAAAAAAGATTTTTTATAAAAATTTTTATATATATATAAATATTATTGATAATTATTTAGGATAATATATGATAGATTTAAATGACATTAATTTTTCCAATATGTCTTTATTTGAAATTATGATTAAAATTATAGTAAACATTCGTCATGATGTTTCTGAATTAAAAATTATGAATATGTGTACAACAAAAATACACGAAGCTTCTTTATTTATTGCAGATCAATTATTAGAAATAAAAAAATTAAAAAAATTATTATTTTTATTTTATAAAAATTGGAATTTTGGTTGTTCTACAACAAAATATAAATTATCTAATATGATTTGGTTGGATAAAGTGATTGTATCTAATAAAGGCAATTCATTTTCTCTAGGAATTATTTTAATATATATAGCTAGTCAGCTAAAATTAACTATAATGCCTATAATTTTCCCAACACAATTGATTTTAAAATTTCAAAGTCTAGAAAAAAAAATTTTTTATATTAATCCTATTAATGGAGAGATACTTAGTAAACATACTTTGAAGTTTTGGTTAAAAGGTAATATTAGTCCTTCTACTGAATTACAAGATAGTTATTTACAAGAATCTACTTCATTAATTGTAATACAAAAAATTTTAGATATGTTGAAAATAGCATTAATTGAAGAACGGAATATTGAGTTAGCTTTAAATGTAAGTAATATATTATTAAAATTTAAACCTAAAGATCCATATGAAATTAGGGATAGAGGATTAATTTTTTCTCAATTACAGTGTTATCATGTAGCTGTTTCAGATTTATTATATTTTGTTGAACAATGTCCCGAAGATCCAGTTAGTGATATTATAAAAATGCAAATTAACTCTATTGAACAAAAAAAAATTATTTTGCATTAAAAATAATTTTATTAATAAATGTTTACTGATTAATAAATTTTTATTATTAATTTTTTATTAAAATAATTTATTAATTTACAATATAATTGTTATTTTTAAAATATATTTATTTTAAAAAGAGATTTTTATGAAAAAAAAATTGATTTTAGTATTAAATTGTGGTAGTTCTTCTATTAAATTTTCTATTATTGATCCGGTTAAATGTATTGCATATATTGATGGAATTGTAGAGTTAATACAATCTACTACGTCTTTAATGGTTTATGATCATATTACAGATAAAAAATTATTAAATAAATTTAATGAAGTAGGATCATATAAAAAGTTAATTATATTAATTTTTGATATATTATCTTCTAAGTATAAAAATTATTTAGATTTTGTAATTGGTATTGGGCATCGTGTAGTTCACGGTGGACAGTATTTAAAAAAACCAATGATTATTAATGATGATGTTTTGTTGAAAGTTCAAGAATCATCTATTTTTGCTCCATTACATAATCCTTTTCATTTAATAGCTATTACGGTATCTTTACAAAAGATGCTAAAATTAAAAAATAATAATGTAGCGGTATTTGATACTGCTTTTCATCATACAATACCCAAAGAATCATTTTTATATGCAATTCCTTATCGATTTTATAAAAACCATTCTATTCGTCGATATGGTGCTCATGGTATAAATCATTTATATGTAACTCAGCAATGTTCTTTACTTTTAAAAAAACCTATTAATCAATTAAATATAATTAGTTGTCATTTAGGTAGTGGATCATCTATTACAGCAATAGTAAATGGTAAATCAGTAGATACATCTATGGGTTTAACTCCATTAGAAGGTCTTGTAATGGGAACTCGATGCGGAGATATTGATCCGTATATAATTTTTTATATGATTCAGCAATTAAAAATGTCTGTTACTGATGTACAAAAATTGTTAACAAAAGAATCAGGTGTATTAGGTATTAGTTCTATAACTAGTGATTTTAGAGAATTAGAAAATAGATATTATGTAGATAAAAGAGCAAAGTTATCTATTAATATGTTTTGTCGTCGTGTATCTAAATATATTAGCGGATATTCATCGTTAATGTGTGGAAAATTAGATGCAATTATATTTACTGGAGGAATTGGAGAAAATTCTAGTTTTATACGTAAAAAAATTGTAAAAAAATTATCTTTGTTAAATTTTTTTATTGATATTAAAAAAAATATAAAAAATAATAAAACAAATTTTTTTATAAATACTATAGATAGTAGATCGATATTTGTTATACGTGCTAATGAAAATCAAGTTATTGCTCAAGAAACGTATAGTTGCCTACAATAAATTATTTATTATTGATAATATATATATTTATTAAAAAATATTTTTATATTATATATTAATATTTTATTTGTATTAAATATTTTTTTAATTTTATTAACGATGTTAATCCATATATATGAAAAATTTTATAGAAAAATTTAAATTATTTTTACAAAAAAAATCTAGTTCATTAGTTAAAACTATTGTTTTTCCTGAAGGAAATAATGTTAAAATCATTGAATCTGCATTTATATGTAGTCAATTAAATATATCAAGATGTATTTTATTAGGAGATAAACAGCATATTCACAGTATTGCTACTAAAAAAAAAATTGTTATAGATAAAAATATTATAATTATTAATCCAGATAATATTCGTGATCGTTATGCACAAAATTTATTTTATATGAGAAAAGATAAAGATATTAAAAGTTATCAAGAAGCTTTGAATTTGTTAGATAATAATGTAATATTATCTCTTATGATGTTAAATCAAAATGATGTAGATGGTGTTGTAGCGGGAATTGAACATACTACAGCAGATATTATACGTCCGACATTTAAATTAATACAAAATAATTGTGTTAATTCTTTTGTGTCTTCAGTTTTTTTAATGTTATTTTCAGATCAAGTATTAATATATGGTGATTGTGCAATTAATCAATATCCAGATTCTAAGACGCTTGCTCAAATTGCAATACAATCAGCTAAAACAGCTCACTCTATTGGAATATTACCTAAAATAGCAATGTTATCGTATTCTACTGGTGATTCAGGTTCAGGAGATTCTGTATGTAAAGTTAGGGAAGCAGTAAATATAGTAAAAAATACCCAATCAGATTTATTAATTGATGGTCCAATGCAATATGATGCTGCTGTTTCATTACAAGTAGCACGTATTAAATTACCAAATTCTCAGGTAGCTGGTCAAGCTACAGTATTAATTTTTCCGGATTTAAATTCTGGAAATATTACATATAAAGCTGTTCAGCGTTCTTCAAATATTATATCTATTGGACCTATTTTACAAGGTTTACGAAAACCTGTTAATGATTTATCACGTGGTGCGACTATAGAGGATATAGTTTATACTACTGCTATGACAGTGATTCAATCACTTTAGTAAAAATTTTATTATATAAATTTAATTATTTTTCAAGATAGTTTTATTCGTAAAATTACTATAATAAATGTTATTTTTAAAATAGTAATTTTATGATTACAAAGGATTAAGTGAGAGTTTTTGTAAACCAACAACTTTTTCTTTTTTTGTGGTTCGAATCAAAATAACTCCTTGAGTATTTCTTTTTAAAATAGCAATTTCAGATACTCGAGTTCTAACAAGAGTTCCTGCATTTGTAATTATCATTATTTGATTATCATGATGTACTTGTATAGCACCAATAACAACTCCATTCTTAGGTGTGACTCTAATAGAAATTACGCCTTTAGTTGCGCGTGATTTAATAGGAAATTGGTTTATTTTAGTTCTTTTACCATATCCATTTTCAGTAACTATAAGAATATCATCTTTTTTATTGGGTATGAGTAGAGACACTAATTGATCGTTATCAAGAATTTTTATCCCTTTAATTCCAGAAGCAGTGCGTCCCATATTTCTTATTTCATTTTCACAAAATTGAACTACTTTTCCTTTAGAAGTAAACATTAAAATATTATTATTTCCATTAGTTAATGCTGCACCGATTAATTCATCGTTTTTTCGTAAATTAATAGCAATTATTCCTGCATTTCGTGGTTTTTTAAATTGACTTAATGGTGTTTTTTTTATAAATCCTAAGGTAGTAGCCATAACAATATTGATTGAGGATTTATATTTAGATATAGGTAAAATTGTTGTTATTCTTTCTTTTTGGGTTAAAGGTAGTAAGTTAATTATAGGTCGTCCGCGAGCATGACGACTGGTTTCTGGTAATTGATATACTTTCATCCAGTAAAGTATACCTCTGCTTGAAAAACAGAGAATTGTATCATGGGAATTAGCAACTAATAAATTTTCTATATGGTCTTCTTCTTTAGTTTTAGCGGCTGATTTTCCTTTTCCTCCTCTTTTTTGTGCGTTATAATCAGAAATTGGTTGATATTTTACGTATCCAGAATGTGATAATGTTACTACTACACTTTCTTTTACTATAACGTCTTCCATATTTATTTCAGATGTTTTGCTAATAATTGTAGTTCTTCGTACATCAGAAAATTGTTTTTTTATTTTTAATAATTCATTATTTATAATTTTTTTTAATTTATGAGGATTTGATAATATATTTTTTAATTTGATTTTTTTTTTACTTAAATCTTGATATTCATTAAAAATATTATTTTTTTCTAATTTAGTTAGTTTGTTTAATTTAATATCTAAAATTGCATGTACTTGTTTTTTACTAAAATTAAAATTCGATAGATTCTTATGAAGTTCATTATTATAATTAATAGTTATTTTATTGGTCCAAATAATTTTTTTTAATTTTTTTCTAGCATTTTTATTATTATTTGCAGATTTTATTGCTTCAATGATTTTATTAATATTATTTAATGCAACATAAAATCCTTTTAGGATATGTATCCTTTTTGTATATTTTTTTATTTTAAATAAGTACTTTCGAGTAATAATTTTTTTTCTATGTTCAATGAATTCTTTTAAAATATTTTTTAAACTCATTTGTTTTGGTTGTCCTGATGAAAGTGCAACCATATTGATTCCAAAAGAGGTTTGTAATGAAGTCATTGTGTATAATTGATTAAGAATTATTTTGGTTATAAAATCTTTTTTTATTTCTATTACAATTCTCATACCATCTTTATCTGATTCATCGCGAATAGCAGAAATACCGAGAATTTTTTTTTCTTTTATTAACAAAGCAATCTTTTCAATTAATTTAGATTTATTAACTTGATATGGTAATTCGTGAATTATTAATGATTCTTTTTTGTTTTTATTATTAATTTCAATAGAATATTTAGATCTAATGGATATTTTTCCCTTACCAGTACGATAAGCATCTTCAATTCCGTTTTTTCCGTAAATTATACCTGCTGTTGGAAAATCAGGTCCCGGAATATTCATCATTAATTTTTTTAATGTAATTGATGGATTATTATGATATGCAATACATCCGTTAATAACTTCTTTTAAATTATGAGGAGGGATATTAGTAGCCATACCAACTGCAATTCCAGATGATCCGTTAATAAGTAAATTAGGAATTTTAGCAGGTAAAATTTCAGGTATTTTTTCAGTACCATCATAATTTAAAACAAAATTAACTGTATTTTTCTTTAAATCGCTTAACATTTCGTTTGTAATTTTAGACATACGTATTTCTGTATATCTCATTGCAGCAGCGGAGTCTCCATCAATAGACCCAAAATTTCCTTGTCCATCAATTAATGTGTATCTCAATGAAAATGGTTGTGCCATTCGTACAATAGCATCGTATACTGCAGAATCTCCATGAGGATGGTATTTACCAATGACATCACCTACAATACGTGCAGATTTTTTATATGGTTTATTCCATTCATTTTTTAATACATTCATAGCAAATAATATTCTACGATGTACAGGTTTTAGTCCGTCTCGTACATCAGGTAATGCACGACCAATGATTACAGACATAGCATAATCAAGGTAAGATCTTTTTAGTTCATCTTCAATATTGACCTGTTTGATTTCTTGAGCAATGTCTTTCATTTATTTCTTATCTCTTTAAATAATTTATATTTATAATTTATTAATTAATTTATAATAAAATTATAAATTAATTAGTTTTTAAAATAAAATTGTAATATAAATACTTGATTTTTTATTATATATATTTACATAATAAATTATATTTTTTTAAAATTTTTAGATAAATATTTTTTTATTCCATCTGGTGTTGCAATAATTGCTTCTTTTCCTGGACTCCAATTAGCTGGACAAACTTCACCAAACTCTGTATAAAATTTAAGCGCATCAATTATTCTTAATATATCTGGTATATTACGACCAATTGGAAGATCATTAATAGATTGATGTCGAACGATATTGTCATGATCTATTACAAAAGAAGCTCGTAATGCAATTTTTAATTCTTTATGTTCAATTCCATAAGATTTTTGTATTTTTTTAGTGATATCGGATATCATTGGAAATTGTATGGTTCCAATACCTCCTTCATTTGGTGAAGTATTACGCCATGCATTATGTGTATATACTGAATCAACAGAGACACCGATAATATTAATGTCCCTATCTTTAAATTTATGATATAAATTATTGAATGCTATTAATTCTGATGGACATACAAATGTAAAATCCATTGGCCAAAAAAATAATACTGTTATTTTTCCATTTTTATATTTATAAAAATTAAAATTATTTATTATTTTTCCATCAGATAAGATAGCTGGTGCAGTAAAATCGGGAGCTTGTTTTGATACTAAAATCATGTTAATTACCTATATGTTATAGTTAACTGGTTTAGTTGATAATATATAATTTTGTTATGATATGATATACTATATCATAATTTTAATTATTACGTATTTATTTTAAAAAATATTTTATAAATATATATTTATTTAAATATATATCATAATAACGTTAATTATTAATTAGTATTTATAAAATTTATTTTGATTTTTTAATAAAATAAATTTTATGTTTATATAGGATTAAATGAGTATGATTCATTCTATTCAATCATGGGCCGATCTTTTTGATTTAGAAAAAAAAAAAAATATTTTATTAACTTATGGAATACATTAAAATATATACGTCAAGATACAATAATATATCCGCCAAAAAAAGATATTTTTAATGCTTTTTTATTAACACCCTTGTTAAATATTAAAGTAGTAATTTTAGGTCAAGATCCATATTGTCGTTTTGGACAAGCGCACGGTTTATCATTCTCTGTTCCTGATTCAATGACAATACCTCCTTCTTTAAGAAATATATTTATAGAGTTAAAAAATAATTTTTTAGTTTCTAATATTAATATGAAAGGATGTTTAGAATCATGGGCGCGACAAGGTGTATTATTATTAAATTCAATATTAACTGTTTCACATGGATATCCATGCTCACATCAAGGATTAGGTTGGGAAATTTTCACTGATCAAGTAATTAAATTTATTAGTTATGCTCGAACTGGAATAATATTTATATTATGGGGTTCTTATGCAATTCAAAAACATAAGTTAATCAATAAAAATATACATTTTATTTTAAAATCGTCGCATCCATCACCATTATCTTGTTATCGAGGTTTTTTTGGATGCAGACATTTTTTAAAAACAAATATGATATTAAGATATCAAAATAAACAATTAATTAATTGGTTTAAAGGTATTCAATATTAAAATACGATACTAGAATAGTATTGGTACGTTATATTGATTCATAAAGATTTATTAATTATATAGTGACTATAGCTTTTTGAATTACTTCTTTTTTAAATATATATCCATTTTTTTTTATTTTTTTAACTATTTTATTGTTGGTACTATCAGTTATTTGGTTATTTTTAGCGAGTATATGTATTTCTGGATTAAACGGTATATTGGTTTTATTAATTCGTGATATATTCCATGTTTTTAGATTTTTTTCAAATAAATTAAAGGTTAATTGTATACCTTCTATAATTGTATTTTGTATGGAATTTGAATTTATTGATATTTTTACTAGATAGTCAATTTTATCAATAATAGGTGTTATAGATTTTAAAAAATTTTTAAATTTATCATTTTGAATTAATTTTATTTCTTTTTCATTTTGTTTGATAAAATTATCAATGTCAGCATAATATCTTAACTTTATATTTTTTTTTTCCTTGATTAATTTAATTATTTTTTTTTTTGTTTTATCAATATTACTTATTATTTTTTTTTGTTCACTATCTGTAGATAGTGTTTTATTTATAATATTTTTTTTTTCTGTTTTTATTTTTTTTTGCATATTTTTCTTTAAAATAGAGTTTTGATTTGAAAATTATTTAATTTTTATTTTAAATAGTATTTACAAAAGTATTTAAATAATTAGAATAATTTTTTATTGGCATTATATTTTTATGAATATAAAGATATTTTTATATATTTATTTATATTAATAATATTTTTGAGATTTATTTTAAATATTAAATATGTATTTTACATATTTTTGAGTAATTTTTATTAATTTGTGGAGCTGGCGGGATTCGAACCCGCGTCCAAAATTACTTAAATTATTGATCTACATGTTTAGTTTATCTTATAATAAATAAGAATAATACTCAATAAACTAAGTATTATGATTTATCTTGATAAAATATAACTTTATTTGTTTCAAGATTAACTTTATAAAGTTATCTCTTTTTTTATGTAACCTTTCTAAATATAACTATTTTATTTAAGAGAAAAAATAAAATAGTGGGAAAGGGCTTTATCTAGTTTTTTAAGCTGCTAAAGCGTAATTTGTTTTGTTTGCATTTAATTAAATTGGTTTTTTAACGAGGCAAACCAATCCTCGACATGCAACAATAATTTTTATATATTTTGTCAAATCCATAACAGCCCCATTCATAAAATAATAGTATAATAGATCTATTTAATTTAGACAATATAATATATATAAATTATTTAATTTATTTTAATATTTTTTAAATTATCTTTATATATTATATCATTTATAATATGATGATATTTAAATTTTATTATATTAAATATATTTTTATTTAATTTTAAAATTAAACATTTTTATTTTTATTATTTTATTTTTTGATTACATTAATGAGTGATTGTGATATGAAAGACGTTTTTAAAAAAATAGATCAACAATTAAGTGATAATAATATTATTCTATATATGAAAGGGTCTCCAGAACATCCTAGTTGTGGATTTTCTGCTAGAGCAGTTCAAATATTATCTTCGTATACTTCAAATTTTATTTATATTGATGTATTACAACATAACGATATCCGTTTATCTTTACCTAAGTATGCTAATTGGCCGACTTTTCCGCAATTATGGATTAATAAGAAATTAATAGGAGGATGTGATATAATTTTAGAATTATCAAAAAGTGGTGAATTATTACGTTTAATACAGAGCTGTAAAAAAAATATTAATAAAAATTAATGATTATTTAATAGTATTAAATATATTTATATCTCATCGGTTTTTTGACGGTGAGATATGTTTGGAGGCCATCCATCTAATCGTTTCCATCGATTAACTAATTCACAAAAAAGATATGCAGTTTGCATTGCATCATATAATGCAGAGTGTGCTTGTGTAGTATCGAAAGGTATTCCAGCTATTTGGCATGCTTTTGCTAATACTGTTTGACCAAATATTAATCCACTAAGTGCAGCTGTATCAAAAGTAGTAAAGAGATGAAATGGATTTTTAATAATTTTGACTCTTTTAGTTGCTGCCATTAAAAATTGATGGTCAAAATTTGCGTTGTGAGCTACTAATATTCCTTTTTTACAATTATTAATATTAATTTTTTTTTTAACTAGTTTAAAGATACTTTTTAGAGCATCTTTTTCGCTAACAGCTCCTCTAAGGGGATTAAAAGGATCAATTTTATTGAACGCTACGGATTCTGCTTTTATAGTAGATCCTTTAAAAGGTATAATATGAAAATGTAGAGTATCATCTATAGTTAACCACCCCAATTTATTCATTTTCAATGTTATAATGGCAATTTCTAATAAAGCATCTGTTTTAGGTTGAAATCCTGCACTTTCTATATCTATAACAACTGGATAAAATCCTCTAAATCGATTTTTTATAGTGAATCGTGATTTTTTTTTTATATACATTAATATCTCAATTTCAGTATTTAGTATTATTTTTTAATATATAATATTATTATATTAATTATAATAAAATTGTAATTAATTTATTTTAAATAATTTAATATATTAAGGTAAAAATAATGATTGTATATATATTATACACTGAATTAAGTTTATAAACTTATGTTTATAGTTGATATGTTTAATACTGTTTTAATGTATTTGAATTACAATTAAATCTTTTGTTATAAATATTAATATTTATTGAAAATTAATATTAATTATAATTTTTTTAATATAAATTATTTTTTATTAAATTATATATTCATAATATGAAATAATTTTTTAATCAATAAAAGGATTTATTTTTTATAAAAAACATCATTATTATAAAAATTTTGTATATATTTTATTAATAAAAATTAAATGAACATAATTAAGTATTAATAATAGCTATTTTTTATATATATAATCTTAATATATGTATATTAATACTATTTATATATATTTTATTTTAATATATCTTTCAAGATATATTATTTTTAACAGTATAATTTTTACGAGAAGATATTTTGAGTACAATAAAAATGATTGTAGGTCTTGGTAATTTTTCGGATCAGTATAATCATACAAGACATAATGTAGGATATTGGTTTATTGATATGTTATCTGATTTTTATAAAATTTCATTTAATTTTAAAAAAAAATTTTTAGGATATATTTCTAATATTATATTAAATAATCATAAAATTTATTTTTTAAAACCATATCTTTTTATGAATTTAAACGGTCATTCTGTGCATGCTTTATCACATTTTTATAAAATTAACTTATCTGATATTTTAATTGTACGAGATGAATTAGATTTATTTCCTGGAGTTTTAAAAATAAAATTTGGTACAAGTCATAACGGTCATAATGGTGTTAAAAGTATTGTAAACTGTTTTGTAAATAAAAATAATTTTATGCAATTATGTATTGGTATTGGTCGTCCTAAACAAAAAAAAAATGTATCAAAATTTGTATTAAGTATTCCAGATGTAATAGAAATGAATATGATTAAAAAAGCAATATTTAAATTTATTTTATTAACTAAAAATAAAATTTATAAAAAAAATTTTTTGATAAATAAAATGATTACTACAACTGCATAATAGTTGTTTGTATCGATATTTGTATTTAAATTTTATTATTAATTTTTATGGGTATAAATTATTGTGGTGTATAAATTTGGTCTTATTGGTTTACCTAATGTAGGAAAATCAGCATTATTTAATAAAATAACAAAATTAAATATTCCCTCAAAAAATTTTCCTTTTTGTACAATTGAACCAAATATTGGGGTAGTATCAGTTTTTGATAGTCGATTAAAAAAACTTGCTGACTGTGTTTCGGCTATAAATATAGTTTATAGTACTGTTGTTTTAATTGATATCGCGGGATTAGTTCAAGGAGCTTCTACAGGAGAAGGGTTAGGAAATAAATTTTTAGAAAAAATTAAAGAATGTCATGCCCTTATACAAGTTGTTCGTTTATTTGATAATAATGATATTATTCATGTATATGGTAATGTTAATCCATCACGTGATATTGATATTATCAATACAGAATTATTATTATCTGATCTTGATTTATGTGAAAAAATTGTTCAGCGATATATTACTTCAGGAAAAAATAAAGAATTTGATAATAATTTTATTATTAATTTGGTGCGACGTTGTATATGCAAGTTACAATCTGGAATTTCTTTAAGAAATGTTATCTTTACAACAGAAGAATTAAATATATTAAAAAAATATCAATTTTTAACTTTAAAACCGATGATTTATGTTTTAAATATGATGAATCATATAGATTCAAGTATTTACATAGATAAATTTTGTAAAGATAATCACATTGATGTATCTACTGTATTTCCTATTTCATTATATAATGAAAACAAAATTATGTTAAATAATATTAATAATAAATCATCTAATAAAAATAATTTTCATTGTAATAGTTTAGATAATAATAAATTCATTAAAAAGTTATGTGATTTTTTATATTTAAAAACTTTTTTTACTGCAGGACCAAAAGAAGCAAGATCATGGATATTTCAGGCAGAAAAAACAGCTATTCAAATAGCTGATTTGATTCATAGTGATTTTTCTAAAGGGTTTATCAGGGCTCAAGTTATTTCATATAATGATTTTATAAATCATCGTAATATTAATGAAATTAAAAGATTAGGAAAAATACGTAGCGAAGGAAAAAAATATGTTATTCAAGATGGTGATATTATAAATTTTTTATTTAATGTATAAAAATATTATTTATATTTATAAGTATAAATAATACATAAATAACAATTTAGAGAGGATGTAGATAGACCCCTCTAAATTGTTAAATTTTTTAAATTTGGGTAAGCAAAAAATTTTTTAATATTAAGAAATTTGGTTTCATTGGATGTGAAAAATTTTTTAAATTGACTCTTGATTGTAGAGAATCAGGCAATTGTAGTTTAATTTTTAAAATTTTTTCTACTGTATCTTGAAATTTTGAAGGATGGGCGGTTCCTAAAAATAATCCAAAATCTGTTTTTTTTATATTTTTTTTTAATGCTCTATATGCTATAGCGGCATGTGGTTCAGATATATATCCAATTTTATATAACTCTTGAAGTGTTTTTTTGGTTTTATGATCAGATATACTTTTAGATTTTAAGTTTTGTAAATTCCATTTTTTTCGTTTGAATAGTTCTTCTACTCTTGGCCAGTTATTAGGTTGGCTAATATCCATAGCATTTGAAATAGTAGAAACAGTATTGTGTGGATTCCAAACTCCATTTTTTAAAAATCGCGGTACTGTATCATTTGCATTAGTAGCTGCAATGAAAGATTTTATAGGTAATCCTAATGATTTTGCAATTAATCCCGCGGTTAAATTTCCAAAATTACCACAGGGTACAGATATAACTATATCATTATGATATTTATCAGGTATTAATGCAAATGCTTCAAAATAATAACAAATTTGAGCTAATAATCGACTAATATTAATTGAATTAGCAGAATTTAAACCAATTTTATTTTTTAATTTTTTGTCATTAAATGATTGTTTAACTAAATATTGACAATCATCAAAACTACCGTCAATCGCAATTGTATGTATATTTTTTCCTAAAGTACAGAATAATTTTTCTTGTAATGTACTAATTCTTCCTTTAGGATATAATATTACAACACGAATGTTATGCATACGATAAAATGCATGAGCAACAGCAGCACCGGTATCACCTGATGTAGCAGTTAATATTGTCATAGTAGAATTTTCATTTTTCCAATATGAGAGCATAGTAGCCATAAATCTTGCTCCAAAATCCTTAAATGCTAGTGTTGGTCCATGAAATAATTCTAAACATGATATATTTTTAGTAACTGGTATAATAATTGGTTTAGTAAAGGAAAATGCAGATTTGATTTGATTCTTAAGATCAGTTAATGATATTTCATCAGATATAAAATGTGAAAGTATATGGGTACTACGAGTAATGAAATCCATATTTATTAATTTTTTTAAATCATGAGAATTAAATTTTGGTAAATATTTTGGAAAAAATAATCCTTGTTTTTTTCCTAAACCACATTGAATAGCATTTAAAAAATTTACTTCTTCGTTATTGTCTTTTAGATTATATAATTTCATTATTATATCCTTATTTTTCTAGCACCTAATTGATCAATTTTGCAGATATGAACGAATCCTTGATTGTTTTTAATATAATTTTTTTCTAGCCAATTTTTCACTTTATTTGCAATAGAAATATTTAAACATATTGAAAATAATGTAGGACCGGAACCTGAAATATTACATGTTAATGCTCCTAATTTTTTTATAGTTTTTTTTATATATAAAAATTTTTTTATTAATAATATTCGATATGGTTCGGCAATAGTATCTTTCATAAATCGAATAGCTAATTCGGATTTTTGTGTATATAATGCATGTATAAAAGTTGATAAATTTCGACTGTTTTGAACGCATTCTTCTTGACTATAATGTAGTGGTAGAATATTTCTAGCAGAAGAAGTAGATACTGTAATTCCAGGCCATGCAATAATCCATAACCAATTCTTAAATACAGGAAGTTTTTGTATGGGATATTGGATATCATTTGTAATTAATTGTAATCCTCCTAAATAACATGGAGCTACATTATCATAATGAATACCTCCAGAAATACTACCTTCTAATGTACCCATTAATTTTATTAATTCAATTGTTGTCAGTTTAGTTTTATAAAAGTAATTAAATGCTAGAACACTAGCAACAATAGATGACGCGCTAGATCCTAATCCAGATCCAATAGGCATATTTTTTTCTAATGTAATTGATATTGGTTTTTTTTTATTAGTTTTTTTATTAAACCAATTCCATGCTTTCCAGGTGATATGTTTTGTTATATCACTAGGTAAATGAGTAGAGAAATTTCCATAACAGTTTAATTGAAAGGTATTTGATGATTTTATTGATACACAATCACCTAATAAAGTACCATCTATTGGCGTAATAGCTGCTCCTAAAATATCAAAACCAACACCAACATTTCCAATGGAAGCAGGAGCATAAATTTTTATCATTTTTTTAAACTCGTAATATTATAGTATAATACGTAATAAATCAGAAAAAATACCTGATGCTGTTACTTTATTTCCGGCTCCGTAACCACGTAGTATTAAAGGAATTGGTTGATAGTATTTTGTATAAAACACAAATATATTTTCTCCATTTTTAATGTGGTATAATGGGTTGTTGTTATTGACTGATTTTATTTTTACACTACATAATCCACTATTTTCGATAGTACCCACAAATCGTAATACTTTATTTTTACGTGCCGCATGATTAACTTTTTGAATAAATTGATTATTTAGATGTTTTAGTTGCGATAAAAATATTTTTTTATTATCAATAGTTTCAAAAGATTTTGGTAAAATTTGTTCGATTGTAATATCTGATAGTTCTATTGAATATCCAAATTCTCTTGCTAAAATTAACAATTTTCTTGCTACATCTATTCCAGAAAGATCGTCTTTTGGATTAGGTTCAGTAAATCCTAATTTTTTTGCTTTTTTGGTTGCTTCTGATATGGTTGTACCGTTATCTAATTGTCCAAATATATATGACATAGAACCCGATAGAATGCCTTGAAATTTAATTAAACGATCGCCAGATTTTATTAGATTTTTTAGATTATTAATAACTGGTAATCCAGCTCCAACATGTGTTTCGTAAAAAAATTTTTTATTATATTTATTAGCTGTTTTGCGAATAGATACATAATTAGATAATAAATCTGAATTAGATTTTTTATTGGCAGTAATAATATGAAAACCAGATTTTATAATTTTATTATATTTATTTGCAATATATTTACTAGCTGTACAATCTATTAATATTGGATATAAATATCCGTATTTTTTTGCTAGTATTAAAATTTTTTCTAAATTAAAAATTTTATCGGATATGGTGAATTCATTTTTCCATTCATTTAAATTGACTTCTTGTTTATTTATAATATATTTTTTTGAATTAGCAATCACATTAATTTTTAATTGAATAAATTTTTTTTTTAACTGTTTTTGTTGTTTTAAAATTATTTTTAAGAGTTCTGATCCTACTCCACCGATACCAATTAAAAAAATATTTATAGATATAGTTTTATTAAGTATAAAATCATGAATGTTTTTTACTATATTAATTATATTTATAGAATTTAATACAATTGATAATGATATGTTTGATGTATTGTATGATACTTCGAGTATTTTATTATTGAATTTTTCAAGAGATAAGCAAATTTTTTTTATAATATTGATGTTATACTTTTTAATGTTATTACCAATTATGGAAATAATGCTTAAATTTTTAATTTGAATAATTGGTTCTAATAATTTTTTCTGTATTTCTTTGTTAAATATTTTTTCTAATTTTTTTTTAATATTTAATAAATGATTTTCTTGTACATAAAAACTAATCGTATTAATTGATAAGGACTGGTTTAATAAATATATAGAAATATTATTATTATATAAATATTTAAATATTTTATGTGAAATTTTTTCTATATTAAAATTTTTAGTACTATATATTTTTATTAAAATAATATTATTTAAATACGTAATCCCTTTGATTATATCGTTATTATTTTTGTTATTATTATTTATTAATGTTCCTGGATGGTTAGGATTATTGGTATTTTTTATAATACACGGAATATTATGGTATTGTAATGGTTTTATTGAAGATGGATGAATTACTTTAGCGCCGAAATAAGATAATTCTAGTGCTTCTTGATATGTAATTTCTGATAATGATTGTGCTGTTGATATAATATTAGGATCACTAGTATATATTCCGTTTACATCTGTCCAAATCTCACATGTATGAGAGTTTGTGCATATAGATAATATAGTAGCTGAATAATCTGATCCGTTTCGACCTAGTACAACTAATTCATTAGATTCATTTCCAGCGATAAAACCAGGCATAAGAATAATATTTTTTTTACAAATATTTAATTTTTGAAAACGTTTTTTAGATTTATCTATATCAACTGTAGCATTAATATAGTTAGAATTAGCTAATATTAACTTAATAGGATTTAATACAGTAACATTATATCCTAATGTTACTAGAAGTGCTTTCATTATATGAATAGATAAGATTTCTCCGACGCAAATTATTTCAGCATATATTTTGTCTGGACATTTATCTAACGATTGTATTTGATACAATAGATGATTTATTTTTTTGTACTGTATTGTTATTTTTTCTGTTATTTTTTCTTTAGGATATTGATTATTTAAAATATATATATTTTTTATTAATTTTAAAAAAAATTTTTTAATAGTGATTAAAATTTTGGTGGGAATGCTATGTTTAAATATACATTTTTTAATAATATTTTCCAATTGATTAGTTATATTAGCTGGAGCAGATAATACAACAGCTATTTGGTCATTTTTTACTTTATTAATAATAATTGAAGATACTTGTATAAATTTTTTTGCATTTGCAAGCGATGTACCTCCAAATTTTAACGTTTTCATAAATATAATCTCGTTTAAAAATCATTATTTGGATTTAATTTATCAGTAATGGTATTTTTTACTGTATATAAATTATTTTAATAGCAAATATTTTTAGAATATTAATTGTATTTGATTGTATGATTATGAATGATGTGAAAAATGTTTAAAATATAATGTTTTTATTTATATAAATAATTTTATTTTTAAAATAAAGTATATTTTGAGGTCAATTAATAAATTGTAACATATTTTTTATTTTTTTTCTTTTTTTTAAATTATTTTATTATAAAATAATAAAAATAAAATAATCTTGTATGTTGAACATTTGAATTATTTATTTTGAAATACTAATTTAGTATAAAAATATTATTTTTGACACTATAATATAGTGTAGGTGATGCAATGCTTTTGAATATATTTTATATATTAATATGTATATTTTAATACTAAATATTGATATTTTATGGATTTATCAAAACTAACTGATAGTAAATATTAACAAACATTTAACTCATATTTATTTTTTTTTAAAAAAAATGTTTTGTTTGTTCCAAAAAAATAAGATTTTTTTTAATTCATTTTTATTTTCTATTTTAGAGCGTAATGAAATAAGTTCTAAAGCTTGAATAAAATTATTGTGTTGAATAATTATTTTGGTTTCACTTTTTTTTTTATTTTCTATATCTTTTTGTAAATTCCATATTTTTTCAATGTTTAATAAAATATTTCTAGGTATTCCTAATAAAATTGAATATTTTTTTAAAATATAATGAACAGATATAGAGTATGCTTTTAAATATTTTAATTTTTTATGAGTTAACAATTTTTGTATTTTTTCTATTAATGGATACCATAATAGTGATGCAAATAAAAATTCAGGACATCTTATTTTTTTTTTAGAAGTATAAGAATCTACTTTTTTTAAACAATAAATAATTATGTTTTTAAAAAAAATAGTATTTTTTTCACTAAATTTATTTGATACAAAAGGTAGTAAAGGATATATTAAAGAATATTTTTTTAATCGTATATAGGTTAAATAACCATACCCAAAACAAAATAGTTTTATAGATTCAGTAAATAATCGAGCTGGAGGAATATTATTTAATAATTTTGATAATTTATTAATAGGTGCTTCAGTTTTTTTATCTATATACATATGTAATCGTACTGAAAACCGAACGACTCGTAACATACGTACAGGATCTTCTCGATATCGAATTTCAGCATTACCAATTAATCTGATAATTTTTTGTTTTATATCTTTAATACCTCCTACATAGTCTCGAATTCCTGAATCTTTAATGCTATAATATAACGCATTAATTGTTAAATCGCGTCTATGGGCATCTTCTTCGACTTTTCCAAAATTGTTATCGCATAACAACATTCCGTTATTTGATTTTTTTATACGAGAAGAATATAATTGATGATTTTTGAGATTATTGTTTTTTGCTCGAAATGTTGATACTTCAATAATTTCATTTTTAAATATTAAGTGTGCAATAATAAAACGTCGTCCTATTAATCTACAATTTTTGAATAGTTTTCTAATTTCATTTGGTTTTGCGTTAGTAGCGATATCAAAATCTTTAGGTTTTTTTCCTAATAATAAATCTCTAACCCCACCACCTACTAAATATGCTTCATAACCTGATTTATTTAATCTATATAATACTTTCATAGAATTTTTACTAATTTTTTTTTGAGATATATTATGATTTTTTTTTATAATTAGATTCATATGGTAATATCGACACTATTTTTATGTTTATATATAGTTTTTTAAATTAATAGTTTTATGTTACATAAAAATTTATGATATTTTTGATATATTGTATATTTTGTTAAATAATTAATACTTAATATTTTATTTTTATGAAATTATAAATATTTAATATATTTGTTGATAAATTAAATATTTATACGATATTTTATTAAATATTAGTTCAATTAAATAAATAAATATTATATATATAATTAGTACTATATTAACATATAGTATATTTATATAGATAATATTTGGTAAGTTATTAATTTAATAGAATATTTATTCATTAAATTATTATTAGAATAATTTTATTTATAGTGTAATAAATAATTTGCATATATTAAAAATAAAAAATATTTTATAAATAGAATTATTATATTTCAAATAAATCAGTTATTTTTTTAATTTTTGAAATTATATAGTTTATTATGTAAATAATTATTCTATATGTATTTTGAGTAATATTTTTAATAATTGTTAAAATATATTTAAAACTTTATTTAATATTTTATTTTTTGTAACAATATAAATTTTATTTAAAAATTATATAATTTAATTTTATTGAAGTTATTTTTATCAAGTATATTAATTTTATTTTTATAAACTAAATAATAATAATTATTATTATATAATTTAATATAAATATAGTTCGTAACATACATATATCATTTTATGATATATGTAATTACTTACTAAGTAATTATAGGTATAGATAAAAACATACATTTTGATATTATTGTTGAATATTTTATACAAATATACTTATTAATAAATCTGATTTTATTTATTGATATTATTGTTAATGTAATATTTTTATTATATATATTTTATATAGAAAATTACATAAATGAGTATCTAATGTCAAGCAACATTGTATAATATAGATATATTTATATTGATATTAATTATTTTTAGTAATTATTTTATATAATTAATAATTTAATATCTTATTAATAATGTTATAAATAATAATTAGGAATAATAAATGAAGTTTGTTTTTGGTTTGGAATATGACGGGAGTATGTATTTTGGTTGGCAAAGACAAAAATCAATTTTAACAATACAAGGATGTTTGGAGTGGGCTTTATCTAAAATAGCTAATTATAAAGTAGATATAGTTTGTGCGGGTCGTACTGATAGAGGTGTACATGCGATTATGCAAATCGCTCATTTTAGTACTCATATTGTGCGTAGTCCTACAGTATGGTTGAACGGTATGAATGCGTTATTACCAAATAATATAACGGTATTATGGTTAAAAGAAATTTCATCTGATTTTAATGCAAGATTTTCAGCATTATCACGATCATATCGTTATATAATTTTAAATCGAAAGACACGATCTAGTTTTTTAACAAAATATTGTTTACATGTAAAAAATACATTAGATATTAAAAAGATGCAAATTGGTTCTAAATGGATAGTTGGTCAACATGATTTTACTTCGTTTAGAAGTAGTGGTTGTCAATCTTTTTCTCCTAATAGGACTGTAATTTCGTTAATAGTATATCGTGTATATAATTTTATTATTATTGATATTACAGCTAATTCTTTTTTATATCACATGGTAAGAAATATTGTAGGATGTTTAATCGTTGTAGGATTATCAAAACACAATACTTTATGGATAAAACAGGTATTATCTAGTAAAGATATTAAAAAAAATTATTCTACTGTACCGTCACAAGGATTATATTTTTTATCTGTTACATATCATAAAGATTATTGTATACCTACAACATCTAATTTATTTAAATATATGGATTTATTTTAATTATCTTTTATTTAAATAAATATATTTATATTGATTATATATTCATATAAAGTGTAAAATTAATTTTTTTAATGATTAAATATGTGATTATTTTGTATATATTTTTTACTTTAATTACATAGACTATAATAAATATATTTATATTAAAAATTTTTAATTATGTTTTATTTATATATTGAAGAGATATGATATTATAAAAAATACTATAACTTACATTTTATTTTTAATACACTTTATATATATTAAATTTATTACTGTAATTAGTCTAATTAATATAGATATATTAAATATTTATATATATTATTAAATTTTTATTATTTAATGTTGTATTAATATAAATAATTATATGTTTTTTTAAATTTTTAGATATTTTTATATAAATATTATTTATTTTTTAAAAAAATTTCTTTTTATTATACAAATGATTTTATTTGTAGAGTTAGCAAATATGAGATCTAGTATGTTAGGTAAAATAATTAATAAATTTTTTATGAGCCGTAATGAACGTATTTTGCAAAATTTAAATGATCTTGTAATTAAAATTAATTTATTAGAAAAAAATCTGTTAAAATTATCAGATAACGAACTAAAAAAAAAAACAAATGAATTTAAATTACGATTAAAATATGGTGATACGATTGATTCATTACTTCCAGAAGCTTTTTCTGTGGTTCGTGAAGCTAGTAAAAGAGTTTTTGGTATGCGTCATTTTGATGTACAAATTTTAGGAGGAATTATTTTACATCGACAATGTATTGCCGAAATGCGTACTGGTGAAGGAAAAACATTGACAGCTACGTTACCAGCATATTTAAATGCATTACTTGGTAATGGTGTTCATATCGTGACTATGAATGATTATCTTGCTAAAAGAGATGCTAATAAAAATCGTATTTTATTTGAATTTTTAGGTTTAAGTGTTGGGATAAATATTGCTGGTATTTCTCAAGAAGATAAAAAAATAGCATATTTAGCAGATATTACATATGGTACTAATCATGAATATGGTTTTGATTATTTACGAGATAATATGGTTTTTTGTCGAACTCAAAAAGTACAAAGAAAATTATATTTCGCTTTGATTGATGAAGTTGATTCTATTTTAATCGATGAAGCTCGAACACCCTTGGTAGTTTCAGGATCTATAGAAAATAGTAATACTTTATATCAAAAAATAAATTCTTTAGTTTCTTTTTTAATTCCAAAAAATAAAAAAAATAGTAATAAAATATCTCAATTAGGTGATTTTTATATTGATTATAAACAACGTCAAATTCACTTAACTGAAACAGGATTGATAAAAATAGAAAAATTATTAGTAAAATACAATTTTTTATTAAAAAAAGAATCATTATATTTATCTAAAAATATTTTTTTCGTTCATCATATGCTTTTAGCGTTGAAAGCACATTATATTTTTTTGAAAAATATAGATTATATTATACAAAATAGAAAAATAATTATTGTTGATGAACATACCGGAAGAGTTATGTCTGGAAGAAGGTGGTCAGATGGATTACATCAAGCTATAGAAGCTAAAGAAGGTCTTTGTATACAAAATGATAATCAAACCTTAGCAGCTATCACTTTACAAAATTATTTTCGTTTGTATACTAAATTATCGGGTATGACAGGTACAGCTGCAACAGAAGCGTTTGAATTTAATTCTATTTATAATTTAGATACAGTTGTTATTCCGACTAATCAACCTATGATTCGTAGTGATATGCCTGATTTAATATATTTATCTGAAATTGATAAGATCAATGCTGTTATATCAGATATACGAGATTGTGTAATTCGTAAACAACCGGTATTAGTTGGGACAGTTTCTATTGAAAAATCTGAACAAATTTCTAGACTTTTAAAAAAAATAAATATTCCACATAATGTCTTAAATGCTAAAAAGCATGCTCAAGAAGCTGAAATTATATCTCAAGCAGGAGAACCATCGGCCGTTACTATCGCAACTAATATGGCAGGTAGAGGTACAGATATTGTTTTAGGAGGTATTAATGATCGATCTAAAAATAATAAAAAATATAATTTTAAAAAAAATAGTTTGTTTGTAAAATCTTGGGATGAAAAAAACAAATTAGTAGTTAAATCAGGTGGTTTGCATATTATTGGTACAGAAAGACATGAATCACGTAGAATTGATAATCAGTTACGCGGAAGATCTGGTCGGCAAGGAGATCCTGGTTCATCTAGATTTTATTTGTCATTAGATGATTCGTTAATACGTCTTTTTGCTTCAGATAATATTATTAATTTTATAAGAACTATTGGAATAAAACCAGGTCAATCAATTAAGCATCCTTGGTTAAGTATAGCTATTGAAAGTGCTCAAAAAAAAATAGAAAACCAAAATTTTGATACAAGAAAACAATTATTAGAATATGATAATATTGTTAACGAACAGCGTGCAGTCATATATAATGAACGAGATAAATTAATTAATCAATCTAATATTCATGATCATGTTTTATCTATTTTAAAAGATCGTATTTATTTTTGCATTAAACAGTATGTGTCAGGAGGCAAGATAAGCATAGATAGTTTTTTGGCTTTAGAAAAAGAGTTAAAAAATAATTTTTATTATATAAAACCAAAAAATAAATTTTTAGCACATGATACTAGTTTATATAAAAATGTAGATAAATTGATTGAGTTAATTGTTGCTACAATACAATTTAATTATAATAAACAGATTACATCAATTGCACATAAATATTCTTATATGATTGAAAAATCGGTAGTATTACAAATACTAGATATTTTTTGGATAGAACATTTAAATTCGGTAGATTTTTTACGACATAGTATTCATTTAAGAGGTTATGCGCAACAAGATCCGCAACAAGAATATAAACGAGAATCATTTTTTATGTTTCAAACAATGTTAGAGGGAATAAAAAATAATGTAATTAAAAATTTAATAAATATTTTTTATATAGATTTTGAACGAAAAAAAAATACATATATTAATTTAATTGATCAAAAAGATTATAATTCATTTCATATTTTTATTATGAAATCTATTGATATTAAATAATTATCAACATACATAACAATAATTATTGTTTTAAATGAACTAAAAAATCTTATTTTTTAAATAATATATATTTTGTATTTATTTTGATGTGTATATCAATATATTTTATAATTTTTATTAAATATGATGTATACAAGAAATATATTATTAATAATAAAAATTATTTTTTAATAAATAATTAATTTTAATTAATTAAAAAAAATATATATAGTAAATGTATTATTTATAATGATTATATCTATATATAAAATATATATTAATGATAACGTTATTTTTATAAATATAATTAATTATTGATAATATATATATGTATATTTATGACTATAATACTACATATTATATTATTATTTTTAATATAACAATATAAATATATAGAAAAAATTATTAAAGTGATTCAATTATTTTAATTTTTAACATGTAGTTATTTGAAAGGTCTATCGAGTATGTCAAAAAATATTTTTCAAGATATTGATCCAATTGAAACATCTGAATGGATAGATTCTATTGCTGCAGTAATCAAAAGATATGGTTCAAAAAGAGCTCATTTTTTAATAGATAAAATATTAAATTCAAATTTATTACGAAATAATTATATACATAAAAATGATATTTCAAATTTTATCAATACCATTCATGTTAGTGATGAACCTCAATATCCCGGAAATATTAAGTTGGAAAAAAAAATTTGTTCAGTAGTTCAATGGAATGCTATTATGATGGTTTTACGGGCTTCCAGAAAAAATTTAGATTTAGGGGGGCATATTTCTTCATTTCAATCTTCTGCTATGATTTATGAAGTTTGTTTTAATCATTTTTTTCGTGCTTCTAATAAAGATGATGGTGGTGATTTGGTTTATTTTCAAGGACATATATCTCCTGGTATTTACTCTAGAGCTTTTTTGGAAAATCGTTTAACAGAAGAACAAATGGATAATTTTAGACAAGAAACTAATGGAATAGGATTATCCTCATATCCTCATCCAAAATTAATGCCTAATTTTTGGCAGTTTCCTACAGTATCTATGGGTTTAAGTGCTATTTCAGCAATTTATCAAGCAAAATTTTTAAAATATTTGAATAATAGGGGTTTAAAGGATACTTCTCAACAAAATGTATATGTTTTTTTAGGTGACGGTGAAATGGATGAACCTGAATCAAAAGGTGCTATTACAATAGCAGCGCGAGAAAAATTAGATAATTTAATATTTGTTGTTAATTGTAACTTACAAAGATTAGATGGGCCTGTAAATGGTAATGGAAAAATCATTAATGAATTAAATAATTTTTTTTTAGGAGCTGGGTGGCATGTAATTAAAGTTATTTGGGGTAGTTCTTGGGATGATTTATTAGAAAAAGATATTTCAGGATATTTACAAAAATTAATGAATGAAACTATAGATGGTGATTATCAAACATTTAGATCACAAGATGGTGCTTATATTCGAAAACATTTTTTTAATAAGTATACAGAAACAAAAAAGTTAGTAGAAAATATGACTGATGATGATATATGGAGATTAAGACGAGGAGGACATGATTTTAAAAAATTATATTCTGCTTTTTATTCTGCCAAATTGGTTAAAGATAAACCGGTAGTTATATTAATTCATACAGTTAAAGGTTATGGATTAGGAAAGATTGCTGAAGGTAAAAATATTGCTCATCAGGTTAAAAATTTAGAAATAAAAGATATTCAATATTTACAAAATCAGTTAAAAATAAAATTAGATATGGATTCTTTACAAAAACTATCTTATATAAAATTTTCTCCTGATTCTTTAGAATTTAAGTATATGCATCATCAAAGGAAAAAATTAAAAGGTTACATACCTACACGTTTAATGAATTTTTCTGAAATATTAAAAATTCCTACTTTAAAAGATTTTCAGTCTTTATTAGATAAACAAATTAGACCTATTTCTACGACTATAGCTTTTGTACGGATTTTAAATTTATTGTTAAAAAATATTTATTTAAAGGATAGAATTGTACCAATCGTAGCTGATGAAGCACGTACGTTTGGAATGGAAGGTTTATTTCGTAAAATAGGTATTTATAACCATAAAGGACAACAATACACTCCAGCGGATAGAGATCAAATATTTTATTATAAGGAAGATTGTAAAGGTCAAATTTTACAAGAAGGTATAAATGAATTAGGCGCTGGTTCTTCTTGGTTAGCAGCAGCAACGTCTTATAGTACAAATAATTTCCCAATGATACCATTTTATATTTATTATTCTATGTTTGGTTTTCAAAGAATAGGAGATTTATTATGGTCTTGTGGAGATCAACAAGCAAGAGGATTTTTGATTGGCGCTACATCAGGAAGAAGTACCTTAAATGGAGAAGGTTTACAACATGCTGATGGACATAGTCATGTTTTATCTTCAACTATACCAAATTGTATTTCTTATGATCCTACGTATAGTTATGAATTAGCAGTAATTATACAATCTGGTTTAGAACGTATGTATGGAAATAAACAAGAGAATGTTTTTTTTTATATAACAACTTTGAATGAAAGTTATAAAATGCCAAATATGTCTAATAATATGATAGAAGGTATTTGTAAAGGTATATATAAATTAAATACATATCATGGTAATCAAGGACATGTTCAATTACTAGGATCAGGTTCTATTTTATGTTGCGTCAAAAAAGCAGCTAAATTTTTATTATCTGAATACCAAATTGGTTCTGATATTTATAGTGTTACATCTTTTACAGAATTAGCTCGTAATGGTCAAGATTGTATGCGATGGAATATGTTAAATCCAATGAAAAAAAAGAAACAACCATATATTACTTCTGTTATGAATAAATCGCCTGTTGTAGCGGCTACTGATTATATGAAAATTTTTGCAGAACAGATTCGAGCATATATACCATCTAATATATTTCGTGTTTTAGGTTCAGATGGTTATGGAAGATCAGATAGTCGTGAAAAATTACGTAATTTTTTTGAAATAAATACATCTTATATTGTTAGTGCGGCTTTAGATGCATTAATTGAACAAGGACAAATAAATGCCAGTGTACTTGTTAATGCTTTAAAAAAATTAAATATTATTTCCAATAAACCGAATCCGCGTTTAGCATAAGAGGTGATATAGTGAACGTAGAAGTTTTTATGCCAGATATTGGGGTAGAAAGTGTAGAGATAATTGAAATTTTAGTACAAATAGGAGATGAAATAAAAAAAGAAGATAGTCTTATTTCGGTAGAAAGTCATAAATCTGTATTAGAAATACCTTCTCCGATTTCTGGAATTGTTAAAAAAATTTGTATTAAAGTAGGAGATAAATTATCGGTTAATACATTAATTATGGTTTTAAAAAATATTGATCAAAATAAATATTCCAAAAAAAATAATATAAATAATCATTATGTAAATTCTTCAGATCAATTAAATGTTACGAATGTATTGGATGATAAAGATAATAACATTAGTGTTATTGAGGATATTTATGCATCTCCTAAAGTACGACGTATTGCTAGACTATTAAAGATAAATTTATCAAAATTAACAGGAAGTGGTCCTAAAGGTCGAATTACTTGTGAAGATGTGAAAAAGTATAGTATTCAAGTATCTAATAATTCATATTTACATCATAATAAGAACAGTAATTTTAAAAATGATCATATAACGCATATTAATGATGATGAAGAACATCAATTATTAACTAATATTCAATGTATCTCCGGTAATCGATTATTGAATAATTGGAAAAATATTCCACATGTTACTCAGTTTGATGAGGCAGATATTACTGACTTAGAAGATTTTCGAAAATTATATAATTCTCGTAATTTAAATAATAAAAGCGTTCAAAAAATTTCGATGTTATCATTTTTAGTTAAATCAGTTGTACATGCTTTATTGCAATATCCACGATTTAATAGTATTTTACATTCTAGTAAAAACAGTATTGTTTTAAAAAAAAATATTAATATTGGAATTGCTGTAGATACTAAAGAAGGATTACTAGTACCTGTTTTAAAAAATTTGAAAGATAAGAATATTAGTGAAATTTCATATGAAATTTTTAACTTAGTTCAAAAAGCAAAAAATAATCAATTAAATATTTCTGATATGAATAATGGAAGTTTTACTATTTCTAGTCTAGGAGGGATCGGTGGAACTGGTTTTACACCTATAATTAATGCCCCTGAAGCTTGTATATTAGGAGTGTCAAAAGCTACAATAAAACCTATTTGGAATATAAAAAAGTTTTATCCTCGTTTAATTCTTCCATTTTCTTTATCGTATGATCATCGTATAATTGATGGTGCTGATGGAGTACGTTTCACGAATTTTTTAGGTCAGTTATTATCTGATATTAGAACTTTATTGGTATAATTTTTTTTTAAAAATATATAATAATTTTTTAATTGCTCATTAAATGATTTTAATTGAAATAAATTTTATTTATTTCTGTTAACAAAAAGAGTTTTTTATGAAAAAACATATTAATGTCAATGTAGTAGTAATTGGTGGTGGACCAGCAGGGTATTCTGCAGCTTTTAGATGTTCTGATTTAGGATTATCTGCTTTAATTGTAGAAAAATATGGTGTTTTAGGCGGTACTTGTTTAAATGTTGGTTGTATTCCATCAAAATCATTATTATATTTAACCAATTTAATTAAAGAAATAAAAGAATTTTCTAAGTATAATATTAATATCGGTAATTCTAATCAGTTAGATATGTCTCAGATTATGAATTGGAAAAATAATATTATTTGTAAATTAAATCGTGGATTAAGTGATATAGCTAAATATAGAAAAGTAGATATATTACAAGGAACGGCTATATTTCTAAATCAAAACTTATTAGAGGTTACATACAAAGATATTGTTTATAACATTCATTTTGATAATGCTATTATTGCTACTGGATCTGTACCAGTATCATTACCAGATGCATTATCTGATCAAGATAGCCGTATTTGGAGTTCCACCGATGCATTAAATTGTACTGTAATTCCTAAAAATTTATTAATCATCGGTGCTGGTATTATTGGATTGGAAATGGCTACTATATATAGTTCTTTAGGTTCTCAAGTAGATATTATAGATAGTTCTACTAGATTTTTTCCATCCATTGATAAGGATATTAGTGATATGTTTATTCAGTATACAAAAAATGATTTTAGTGTTTATTTAAATACATCGGTAGTTAATTTGATACCTGATCTTAATGGAATAATTTTAAAAACACAAAACGATAGTGATTTTTTAAAAAATAAATTATATGATAATGTGTTGATTTCTATTGGTAGAACCGCTAATACGAATGGTTTAAATTTATCTTCTATTGGAGTCGAATTAAATTCTTTGGGTTTTATTAAAGTTAATAGTCAAATGTGTACTAATATATCAAATATTTTTGCTGTTGGTGATGTAGTAGGTGTACCGATGTTAGCTCATAAAGGAATACATGAAGCACATATAGCGGCTGAAGTTATTTCTGGTAAAAATCATTTTTTTGAACCTAAAGTAATTCCATGTGTTGCATATTGTGATCCGGAAATTGCCTGGACTGGTATTATGGAAGAACATGCTAAATTAAAAGGAATTAATTATCGATCAGTAATTATGCCCTGGAAATTTTCTGGTAAAGCAATAAGTTCTAATTGTTCAGAAAACGGTATTACTAAATTAATTGTTGATACTGATAACAATAGAATTATTGGTGGTATTATTGTCGGGAGACATGCAGGAGAATTATTATCAGAAATTAATTTATCTATTGAAATGGGATGTGATATAGAAGATATAGCATTAACCGTTCATTCCCATCCTTCTTTATCTGAATCAATAAATATATCAGCTCAGTTATTTAACGGTACTGCTACAGACATAATAAATAAGATATAATTTGATATTACATTAATTTTATTAATATTTGTTAAATATATTAATTTTTTAAAAATTTTATATTTTAATTTTAACTAAAAAATGAATTTTTAATCAAATAAATATATTGTTATATAATATAAATATATAGAATTTTTTTAATAAAAATCTAATTAATTATTAAATTTTTATTTATTGTTTATCAACTTATTAATTTTTTAAAATTATTAATAATTATAAATATAATTTTTACAGAGCAGGTTATTTTCCTGCTCTAAAAAATTTTTAATATTACTACTTAAAAGTAGTACATATGAGATAACATATTCTTGTCATATATATTTATGTAAATTATATAATATACTATCATTTAGTATATTATATGCTAAATGATAATCCGCAGCCACATGTTGTTTGAGCATTTGGATTAATTACTATAAATTTAGAACCTTCTAAATTTTCTTTGTAATCTATTTTTCCTCCTATTAAATATTGAGAACTAATTGGATCAATAATAATTTCAATACCAGATTGTTGAATATAAATATCGTCTTTATTGATATATTTTTCTAATTTAAAACCATATTGAAAACCTCCGCACCCGCCTCCTGTTATATATATACGTAATTTTAATTGTAAATTTTTTTTTTTAATTACGAGTTGTTTGATTTTATCAATTGCATTAATGGTAACATTAAATGGAAATACTGATATATTCATATAAACTCTATTTTTTAAAAGTTAAAATAATTTTTATTATTTAAATAATTTATAATATTTATAAAATATATTTTGTAAATATATTTTCTGTAAAATAATTTATTTTTTTCTTCTTAAAAAAGCTGGAATATCTAAAAAATTTTTTTCATATTTTTTTGTTTGTGTGAGTGTATTATGTGTATCTTTTTGTATATTTTTAGTATTGTTTATGATTTTATGTCCTCGTAATGTTTGACTTCTATAATCTGATAATAATCTGTTAGATGATTTATTTCTCATAAAAGAATTTTCAGGTCTTTGTTCCATACCAATTCCTGTTGCAACTACAGTTACTCTTAATGAATGATCCATTTGTGGATCTAATGATGTACCAATTACAACTGTGGCATTATCAGAAGAAAATGCACGTATAGTATTTCCGACGGTCTCAAATTCATCTAATCTTAAATCAAAACCAGCAGTAATATTTACTAAGACTCCTCGAGCTCCGGATAAATCAATATCTTCTAGTAATGGACTAGAAATCGCAATTTCAGATGCTTCTTCAGCTCTATTTTCACCTGATGCTGATCCTGTTCCCATCATAGCATACCCCATTTCTGACATTACAGTTCTTACGTCTGCAAAATCTACATTCATTAATCCTGGTCGTGTAATTAGTTCTGCGATTCCTTGTACCGCACCTTTTAAAACATCATTAGCTGCTCCAAATGCATCTAATAATGATATACCGCGCGTTAATACTTTTAGTAATTTATCATTAGGAATAGTGATTAATGAATCAACGTATTTAGATAATTCATTCAATCCTTGTTCTGCAAAATTCATTCGTTTTTTTCCTTCAAAACTAAAAGGCTTGGTAACTACTGCAACAGTTAGAATCCCTAATTCTTTAGCAACTTCTGCAACTACTGGTGCTGCTCCAGTACCTGTTCCGCCTCCCATTCCTGCGGCTATAAAGACCATATCAGCTCCATATAATGCTGATTTTAACGTTTCTTTATCTTCTTCAGCGGAATCTTTTCCTACATCAGGATTGGCTCCAGCGCCTAGTCCTTTAGTTATAGTATTACCGATTTGTATTGTTTGCCCAACAGCTATTTTTCTTAATGCTTGTGCATCTGTATTAATAGCAAAAAATTCAACTCCTTCTATTTTTTCACGAACCATATGTTCAACAGCATTACTACCTCCTCCGCCAACACCAATAACTTTAATAACTGCATCATTGCTTAATTCAGACGGTTCAAACATAAAATACACTCCATAATATTGAAATGTTTAAAAATAATTAAATATTTTGAATATTTAATTATTTATTTAACCAGTATTTTATTTGGTTAAATAAATATTTTAAAAATCTCGGAGATTTGTTTTTTTTCCGAGAATATTTTTGATGATTTTTTCCATACTGTAACAACCCAACAATGGTTGCATATTCAGGTTTATTAATATATTCGGGTATTTCGGGTACATTACAGGGTTTTTTTATTATAATTTTTGTATTAAATATTTTATTAGCACATGTTAACAAATGCTTTATTCTGGATGATCCTCCAGTTAATACAATATTAGAGATTTTTTTATATTTATTTTTTTTAATATTATATGTTGTATATAGTTTTAAAATTTCGTTTTTTACTAGATTTAATAGTTCTGTATATCTTGGTTCGATAACTTCTGTTAATGATTGATAATGGCAGTTATCTATTTTGCTACCATTTTTATTTAAAATATCTATATTTTTACATGTCATTGATAAATCTGCTACGGCATATCCATATTTTTTTTTTATAAATTCTGCATCTGAATAAGATAAAGAAAATGCATAAGCAATATCACGTGTAACAGAATTACCTGCATAAGGTATTACAGCATTATGGTATAAGGATCCTTTTATATGAACACTAACATTCATAGTTTCGCCTCCCATATCTATTAAACAAACTCCTGAATTTTTTTCTTCTTCAGTTAAAACTGATAAGCTAGATGCTAATCCAGTAAATATTATTTTTTTAACATGAATGCCGCATTTTTGAATAGCGTTAATAATATTTTTTTTTATATTTTTATTGCCAGTAATTAAATGTACGTTAGCTTGCATTCGTATACCAGATAATCCAATAGGATTTTTAATACCTGATTGGTGATCTATACAGAATTCTTGTGGAATAATATGTAAAATATTGTGATTATTTTTTATTTTAACAGATTTAGCAATTTTTATAACTGTTTTTATGTCTTTTTTTGTGATTTCTGTATTTTTTATAGGGGTAATACCAATTTCGTTTTGACAATTTATTTCGTTGTGTGATATTGATAAATATACAGAATATATCTTACATTTTGCCATTTCTTCTGCGTCATGAATAGATGTATTAATACAGTTTATTAATAATTCTAAATTATTAATGTTACCTTTTTCTATACCTTGAGTTGGATGTTTGCTAAAACCAATAATATTAATACTACCGCATTCAAGAATTTCTCCTATTAAAACAATTATTTTGGTTGTTCCTATTTCTAATCCGACAATGATATTTTTTTTTGTTGAAAGGTTCATATAATTTAATTAAACTAGATTTTTGTTTTAATGTTGTTAACAGTTATAGTGTATGGTATATAACTTTTATTTTATGTATATATACATATACTATATAATTTTTGTATATATAAAATATTTTAATAATGATAATATATAGCGTAAATATAAATATATTATAATTGTAAATTTTATATGATTATTTTTAATTAAATTTATTAATATTTTATATTAAAATTAATATTTACAATTATTTTTATAAAAATAAATATTTTTAGATATATTTATGTTTTTAAAATAAAAATATTTTTATTCATTTTATTAAATAAAATTATTGAAACTTATAAAAATTTGTATTTAGCTGTAAAATAAAATGAATACATTTTGAATCGATATAATTATTTTATTTATTATAATATCATTGTGTGTATGTAGTAATAATATTTTTTTTTGATAATATTTTTATGTATTTAATAATTTTTTTTACTTTTTTTTCTTGTTCTGATACTAGTATTATATCATATTTGTTAGCTTCATATAAAATAAATTGTATAGCTTTTTTTATTTTATAAAATATAAAAAATTTATTTTGTTTATAGCGATCTATTAATATATCATTAATGATTGATATATCTTTTTTATTTTTTGGATTATTGCTAATAAATACAATAAAATTAGAAAACTTTTCTATAATGCTTCCTATTATCTTTCTTTCACTAATATTATGTATTTTTTCATACCCCAAGATACACCAAATTTTGTTATATTGATAACTTCTTAATGAGTATAGTGTTCGATATAATATTTGTGGTAGATATTTATTATTAATAATAAATAAAGGACTGTTATTTACTTGAATTTTTTCCATTTTTCGATGTATAGGTCGTAAAAATTTACTACTCGGAATTAGTATGTTTAAAGAATACTTTAACAAAAGCATGGCCGCCATCGCTAAAGTAATATTAGTAATGTTAAAATCACCGATTAATGAACTGTATAAACATCCAGATCCCCATGTCGAATTAAAAAAAATTTTTGTACGTGTAGTGCTATAAATTATTTTTATTGTATTAATCCAATATTTTATGTTAAAGATATTATCTTTTTTTAGTACTGTTACAGATATAATTTTTTTATTTTTAATTTTTTTTATCCAATTATTTGTAATATTTTCATTTCCATTTAAAATAATATTTTTTATTTTATTTATGTTTAAAAAAGAAAATTTTATCTTTTCTTTTTCAAACATTGTTTTTTGACCGTCTGTACTACTATTAGTTAAGTTTGTACATATTATTGATTCAAATCTTAAATAAGATATTTGTTTTTGCATTAGTACGGTATACGGCATTTCTATTACAGTAATATCTATTTTTTTTTTTACTAATCGATATAGTATTTTTTGAATAGAATTATCGTAACGTATATCATGACGTATGGTAGATTGAAATATTTTCTTTTTATTTTCTAGATTTTTTATTACACTAATTTTTTTGTTAATTAATTGTTCCCATTGTGCAATTAAATTAGTTACAGTAGTTTTTCCATAAGTTCCTATTATTCCAATTAGTTTAATTTTTTTTTGCGGATAATTAAAGAATCTTTCATATATTATGTGAATATAATTACTTAATTTTTTAAAATAAATGATAAGTGTATTGTATCGTATAGATATACATAATCCATGTTTATTTTTTTTTGTTTCATATAAAATAACATTTGCTTTATTTTTGATAGCATTAATAATAGAATTTTTATGTATATTTCTTTTTTTTTCTAATGATATAAACAAATCACCAATTTTAATTTTTTGATTACATTGCGTAATATTGCAAATTTTTTTTTGAGGGATATTGTTAATCCAAGGATTTAATAGTACTTGTATATTATTTATTTTTTTTATCATAGCGTAATGTTATTTAATTATTTAAATATGTGTGCTTTAATATTGTATATATTAATATATATAAATTAATAATTTTTATTATATATATATTGTGATTTATTAATTATTTTGTATATGAATATTGATTATATTTGTCATGATAGTCGTATATTTATATATTTAAAATATATAAATTTTTGATAATTTTATTATTTTTAATAAAATTATTAAATATAAATATTTTTAAGTTTATTTAATTCTTGTAATAATTATATAAGACATATATATATCAATAATTTTTTATTTATAAAATTATTTAATTTATAGTATTTCTGCAATCCTTAATATTGCACTGCGTGCGCGAGGATTTTTTTTAATTTCTTTGTTACTGGGTTTAATTTTTTTAATTATTTTTAGTTTTTTTGTTGTGTATTGTGTTATTTGATCATTATTTATAGGTAATCCTTTAGGAATAATTATATGTCCACTATTTTTTTTAAAAAAATTTTTTATAATTCTTCCTTCGATAGAATGAAAACTAATAATAGCCAATCTTGCGTTTTTTTTTAATATTTTTGTTGAAATATTTAATATTTTTTTTAATGATTCTATTTCACAGTTAATATAAATACGTATTGCTTGAAAAGTACGTGTAGCAGGATGCTTATATTTATTTTTTTTTGGTATTATTTTTTTAATAATTTTTACTAAATCAAGCGTATACATAATAAGTTTTTTTTTATTTTCTTCAAAAATAGCATAAGAAATTTTTTTTGCATACCGCTCTTCTCCGAAATTTTTTAAAACAAATTCTATTTTCTTTTGACTTGCTTTTTGTAACCATTTCCATGCTGGTATTCCTGATTGATTATTCATACGCATGTCTAAAGGTCCGTTTCTCATAAATGAAAAACCTCTATTTGCTGTATCTATTTGTATTGATGAAATTCCTAAATCTAATAAAATTCCATTAACATGTTTATTATTATGATAATATAAATTCTCAATGACATGAGAAAAATTTCCATGTTTAATAAAAAATCTTTTATCTTTTATTTTTTTTCCTATATTAATGGAGTATGGATCCTGGTCAATAGCATATAAAAATCCTTTTGGTCCAATATTTTTTAGTATTTCTAATGAATGTCCGCCTGATCCAAATGTTGCATCAATATATGTACCTGCTGGTTTGATTTTTAAAGCATTAATCGATTCTTTTAATAGTACTGGTATATGTAACATAATTTTTTAATTAAATTGAAATTTATACATTCTCTAAAACATTATTTTTTAAAAAATAAAAAATTTTTATATATTTAATAGAAAATGTATAAATAGTTATAATAGATGTTGTTAAATTAATTAATAAGATTAACTAATTGTTAATATTTTTACATTTTATTAATAAGAATTAATACTAATTACACCGGATCTAGATGATTCTATAATTGTAAAAGATTTTTTAGCAATTCTCAAAAATGAATCAATTATATGGTTAGTACCTGTAATTTGGACAATGTATCGTTCTAAAGAATAATCAATGAGAATACCATGATAAATTTCTATTAATTTATTAATTTTATGTAAACTTTTAAAATCTTTTGTTTTAATTTTTATTAATAAAATTTCTCTTTCTATATAATTTTTATTGGTAATTTCTATTACCTGATAAACATCAATTAATTTTTGTAATTGTTTTTCAATTTGTTCAATAGTTTTTTTATTGCCAAAAGTTTGTATTGTTAATCGAGATATTTTATTATCTCCGGTTGGAGCTACTGTGAGACTATCTATATTGTATCCACGTTGTGAAAATAAACCTATTACACGAGATAATGCTCCTGATTCATTTTCTAATAAAATTGATAAAATTCGGCGCATAATTTAAATTTATCCTGTTTTTTGTAATAACATGTCGTTCATACCACCATTTTTAATTTGCATAGGATAAATATGTTCATGAGGATCTATTTGTACATCTACAAATACTAATGATCCTAGTTGAACTTTTCTTATAGCTTTTTTAAGTTTTTTAATAATTTCGTTTGGTGTTGTAATTTGTAATCCTATGTGTCCGTATGATTCAGCTAGTGCTATAAAATTAGGTAATGATTGCATATATGAGTGAGAATGTCTGCCTGAGTATATTATATCTTGCCATTGTTTAACCATTCCTAGGGATTTATTATTTAAATTAATAATTAGTATTGCTAAATTGTATTGTTTAGCTGTAGATAATTCTTGTATATTCATTTGTATACTTCCATCTCCAGTAATACAAATAACAAGTTCTTTAGGAAATGCTATTTTAACACCTAATGCTGCCGGTAAACCAAATCCCATAGTTCCTAATCCTCCAGAATTAATCCAATAACGAGGTTTATCAAAAGGATAATGTAACGCGGTAAACATTTGATGTTGTCCGACATCTGATGTTATATAGGCTTTACCTTGGGTTAAATGGTATAATATATCAAGAAAATATTGTGGTTTAATTGTATTTTTATAATTTTTAAGAGTAACAGTTTTTATTTTTTTCCATTGATTAATTTTTTTCCACCATTTATGTAAATAAGAATCTGGTCTATTAAGTATATTTATATTGATAATTTTTAACATTTTTTTTAATATTTTTTTTGCATCTCCAATAATCGGAATGTCTGCTGTAATAGTTTTTGAAATAGAAGTTGGATCAATATCAATATGTATAATTTGAGCATGAGGGCAATATTTTTCTACATTATTAGTAGTCCTATCATCGAATCTTACTCCAATTGCTAATATAACATCAGAATAATGCATGGCCATATTTGCTGCATACTTTCCATGCATTCCTAACATTGACAGACATTGTGGATGATTACCAGGAAAAGATCCTAATGACATAAGGGACATAGTAACCGGAATATTAAGAGTAGTTGCTAATGAATATAATTCGACATGACTGTTTGAACTGATAACACCACCACCAGCATAAATAATTGGTTTTTTAGAATTTAATAATATGTTTATTGCATTTTGTATGTTTTTTTTGTGATTTTTTTTTTCAGGTTGATAAGATCTGATACAGACAGAATTAGGCCAAGTATAATTTTTTTTTATTGTTTGATCTAATATATTTTTTGGTAAATCGATAACAATTGGTCCAGGTCTTCCACTAGAAGCTAGTAAATACGATTTTTTAAAAATTAATGGAATATCTTCAGTTTTTTTTACTAAAAAGCTATGTTTAACAATAGGTCTAGAAATACCCATCATGTCGCATTCTTGAAATGCATCAAGTCCAATTAAATTAGAGGATACTTGTCCTGAAATTACAATCATTGGTATAGAATCCATATAAGCTGTTGCAATACCAGTGATTGCATTAGTTGCTCCTGGACCAGAAGTTACTAAAACTACTCCAGTTTTTCCAGTACATCTAGCATACCCATCGGCCATATGTGTAGCACCCTGTTCATGTCGTACTAATATATGTTTTATTTTTTTATGACCAATGGTGTATATTGCGTCATATATATCCAGTACAGCTCCGCCAGGATAACCAAATATTGTATCTATTTTTAAATCTATTAATGACTGTATGACCATTTCAGCGCCTGATAATAATGTCATTGGTAATAAATCCTTGTATATAGCAGTATTTTAAGTGTGCAAATAAAATATATAGAAATGATCATGATAATGAGCATATAGTATATATTACATTTTATAAATTTATTAATAATTAATGTATTAAAATAATACCCGCCTTATTAGGCGGATACAAAGTAACGATAAAATTATTTTTAATTATATTTAATTAATTTTTATGTCTCGAAGTAAGTTATTTAATTCGGTTTTTTTTAATGTATTTTTATCAACTTTTTTAACGATTACTGCGCAGTATAAGTGTACGTTATTATCTTTGTTAGAAGGTAATGTTCCTGATATTACAACTGATCCAGAAGGAACTCGCCCATATAATATTTTTCCTGTTTCTCGATCGTAAATTTTAGTACTTTGACCAATATATACTCCCATAGAAATGACTGAATTTTTTTCTATAATCACGCCTTCTACTATTTCAGATCTTGCTCCAATAAAACAATTATCTTCTATGATGGTTGGATTATTTTGTAAGGGTTCTAAAACTCCTCCTATACCTACACCTCCGGATATGTGTACATTACAGCCAATTTGTGCACACGATCCAATTGTTGCCCAAGCATCTATCATAGTATTTTTTCCTATATAGGCTCCAATATTTACAAAACTAGGCATTAGGACGACATTTTTACCAATAAATGCACCAAATCGAACTATTGAATTAGGAACTATTCGTACAGAGTCTTCAATAAAATTTAATTCATTATAATTTTCATATTTTAGGGGTATTTTATCATAAAAAACATTATGTGATGTTTTTATAATTTTATTACTTTTAGAATATATATATAGTAATACGCATTTTTTTATCCATTGGTGTGTGATCCAAGTACCATGAATTTTTTCTGCAATTCTAATAATTCCGGAATTTAATTTTGAGATTATATTATTAATATAGTATTTTTCTTTTTTTTTAATTTGATAGTTGTGATCTTTAATTTTTTTTTCAAAAATTTCTTCTATATAATCTTGTGTTCTTGTCATGTGTATTATTAACCTATTATAGTTGTATAATTATTGTATTATTCTAATATAATGTGGTAATGAAATTATTAAATAAATTTTTAAAATATTATTTTTGAAAAATTTAAGATTTTTATATTTATTAAAAATATTTTTTTTAAATACTTATATATATAGTTTATGTATTAATAAAAATTTTTGGAATTTTTTCGTTTTTTTGATGTGTTATTATTTCACATCCGGTACTAGTAACTACAATTGTGTGTTCATATTGTGAGGATAAACCGCCATCTTGCGTTTTTACTGTCCATCCATCTTTCATGCATTTTATGCTTGATGATTTTTCATTTACCATAGGTTCTATAGTAAAAACCATTCCTTTTTGCATTATTGTATGATCATTTTTATTATAAAAATGTAAAATATATGGTAATTCGTGAAAATTTTTTCCTATTCCATGTCCACAGTATTCTTTGACTACTGAAAATTTATTTTTTTCTACATATTTTTGAATAATTTGTCCAATTTTATTTATTTTAGCTCCGTGTTTTATACATTTTAATGATAAATAAAGACTATTTCGAGTAATTTGACATAATAATTTATTTTTTTTATTCACTGAACCTACTAAAAACATTTTAGATGCATCAGTATAATAGTTGTTCTTAATTACTGACACGTCTATATTTACGATATCTCCGTTTTTTAGGAATAACTTTTTATTTGGAATTCCATGACAAACGACATCATTAACAGATATACATATAGATTTGGGAAAATTATTATATCCTAAACATGCCGGTATAGCTTTTTTAACATTAATTATATAGTTATGACAAATATCATCTATATCTTTAGTTGATATATCAGGTATTATATATGGTTTAATCATTTCAAGTACGTTAGCTGTAATTTTTCCAGATATTCGTATTTGTTGGAGATCGTATTCATTTTTTAATATATTTTTCATATTGATAGATTAATTTATTTTTATTATTTGGTTTATAAATAATTTATATCGAAAATAATCATCTATTTTATAAATAAACATGAAATAAAATTTATAGTATGTATTAATTAAAATGTAAAAAACGATATAAATAATATTATTATATTATGATATAATATATTTTATATAAAAATACGCGGGATAGAATTTTATTATTTAATAAATTAAATAATATTATTTATAATAATGTTACAATAATATAATTTCATTGCTAAATAAATGTTAATCAAAAAAAATTTTATTTTCATATAAATTTGTATTTTATTATATTAACATATTTTTTTTTATTTTAAAAATTATAGGAGAATAGTTATGAATATTCCTTTAATGAAGAGTATGATTCAAGCTGGCGTTCATTTTGGACATCAAACACGATACTGGAATCCAAAAATGAAGCCTTTTATTTTTGGTATTAAAAATAAAGTACATATTATTAATTTAGAAAAAACTTTACCTCTGTTTCAGTTAGCTATTGTAGAGCTTCAAAAAATCATTAAACGTAATGGAAGAATATTATTTGTAGGAACTAAACGATCCGCTAGTGCTGGAATTAAATTTATTGCGTTATCATGTCATCAATTTTATGTAAATCATCGTTGGTTAGGTGGTATGTTAACTAATTGGAAAACAGTAAGACAATCCATTAATAAATTAAAAGACTTAGAAAAACAATCTACTGATGGTACTTTTGATAAATTAACAAAAAAGGAAGCTTTATTACGAACACGGTCTTTAAATAAATTAGAAAATAGTTTAGGTGGTATTAAAAATATGGGAGGTCTACCAGATGCAGTTTTTATTATTGATACTACGCATGAGCATATTGCGATTCAAGAAGCTAACCACTTAGGAATACCTGTATTTGCTATAGTAGATACTAATTCTAGTCCTGAACATATTGATTATATCATTCCTGGCAATGATGATTCGATTAAATCAATTAATTTATATTTGAGTATTTTATCTAATTCTTTATCTAAATGTTATAAAGTAAAAACAGAATCACTTATTTTAAAGAAAAGATTATAAGAGTTATAATTTAGAATATTCCAAAATAACATAACAATAATTTTAATATTTGGATGATAAATATTATGGAAATTTCAAAAAAATTAATACAAGAATTACGTATTAAAACAGGATCTGGTTTTATAGATTGTAAAACTGCTTTACAAAAATCTAATGGAAATATTGATAACGCTATTGATTATTTAAGAACGTTAGGTTCGTGTATAGCGGAGAGAAAATTATCACGTAAAACAGAATTTGGTCGAATATTTTTATATCACGATAAATGTGTTGGCGTGTTGTTAGAATTAAATTCAGAAACTGATTTTGTAGCAAATAATCATGAGTTTAAAACTTTTGGACAAATTGTTGTTGATTATGCTGGTACAAATAAAATATTTACTTTAAATAATTTAAATAATATTTTTAATTCACAAAGGATTTCTTTAATTTCTAGAGTTCGTGAAAATATTATAATTCGTAGAATGAAATATATTACGGGAAATACTATTAGCGCATATATTCATTCAAATAAAATAGGTGTATTAGTAAAAGGATCAATATGTTCGTCAGTTAAAGAAAATAAGGACCAAAATTTTAAACATATTGCTATGCATATTGCAGCTTCTCATCCATTATTTTTATCAGAAAAAGATATTCCGAAAGATGTAATTGAACGAGAAATGTATATTCAAAAGAATATCGCTGATCAGACTGGAAAAAATGATTATGTAATTAAATCTATAGTACAAGGTCGCGTCAATAAATTTATTAATGATGTGACTTTAATTCATCAAAAATTCATTATGGATCCTAAAATAACGATTAATGATTATTTAAAAAGAAATTCTATTTCTATATATTCTTTTGTACGGATTCAAGTTGGAGAGAATATATAAATATATTTTATATATATAAAAAATTATAGATTTTAGAGTCTTTGATGAGATAGTATTAATTGATGTTTATTAAAAATGTAAAAATATAGATCTTGGATATTTATTATGAAAAATAAAAGTAAATATAATCGAATTTTACTGAAAATTAGTGGAGAATTTTTAAAAGAAAATTCAAAAGGAAATCTTAATACTTCTTTTATGGAAGATTTAGTAAAACAAATAAATTTATTATTACAATATGGTGTTCAAATTGGTTTAGTTATAGGAGGGGGAAATTTATTTAGGGGTTCTGATTTAGAAAAATTAGGTATGCGACGAACTACATCAGATCATGTTGGAATGTTATCAACAGTTATTAATGGTTTATTAATTTATGAATTTATGAAAAAATGTAAAATTAAAGTCAGGATATTTTCATCAATTCGTTTAGACGGAATTTGTGAACGATATCGATTAGATAAAGTAAACGATGCATTAGATAATGGGTATATTACTATTTTTTGTTTTGGTTTAGGTATACCGTTTTTTACAACAGATTCAGCTGCATGTCTATATGGAATTGAAATACAAGCCGATATTTTATTAAAAGGAACTAAAGTAGATGGAGTGTACTCATCTGATCCATTAGTAAATCCATCTGCTACATTATATCAGAAATTAAAATATAAAGAAGCTTTAAGTGAACAGCTAAAATTTATGGATTATACGTCATTAGTGTTAGCTGATGAACATAACTTACCTATTTTAGTATTTGATATGCATGATCCAAAAATTTTATATGATATTGTTATTCAATCTAGACCTATTGGTACTTTAATTTATAAATAAATTATTAATTTATAAATTTTATGATATTAATTTTCTTAAGAGAAAAAAAATATGTTAATTACTTTAAAAGAACGAGTTTATGTTCAAATGAATAAATGTTTTTTATTATTTAATAAAGATTTACATAAAGTTCGTACAAATCGTGTTTCTCCAGATTTATTAAATGATATATACATTGATTATTATGGTACTTCAACAGCATTAACTCAATTATCTAATATTATTTTAGAAAACAATAATATGTTAAAAATTACTTTATTTGATATTTCTATAAAAAATTTTGTAGAAAAAGCAATTATCAATTCTAATTTAGGTTTAAATCCTATTTCTACTAATTCATGTATACGTATTCCGATACCTGCTTTGACAGAATCTAGGAGAAAAGAATTTATTAAAATTATTAAAAACGAAGCAGAAAATGCACGCGTATCTATACGAAATATTCGAAGAGAAGCAAATGATAGAATAAAGAATTTATTAAAAATTAAAGAAATTAATCAAGATATGGCGCAAGAATTAAAACAAAACATTCAACAAAATACTAATTTATTTATAAAAAAAATAAATGATATTACTATGATAAAAGAAAAAGAATTATTGACAATTTAGTTTTAGATATTTTTATCTCTATTATTAAAAATAATATATATTTTAATTATAATAATTAAAATTAATTCAAATTTTATTTTGTTAAAATTATTATAATTCATACTAAAATGATTTAATATTGTAGATTTTATATGGGAATTTTAAATAATATGTTATTGAAAAAAATTTTTTTTATATGTTGTTTGTGTTTTTCTATGTCTGTATCTGCTGCAAATATAAAAAGTATTAAACATATTTCTATACATGGAGTTCAAAATGAATCTTCGAATAATATATTGCGGACTGTGCAACATAATTTATTAAAAGATAATAAAGTTATTAATGTTTCTAAAACAATTGAATTATTATTGTGTACTGATCATTTTATTAAAATAAATACTTCTAGATTGAATGATACTTTAATATTTTCTGTAAAAGAATTTCCTTTTGTTACTGATATTTGTATATCAGGTGTTAATCGTAAAAAATGTATATATTTTAATAAATTACTTAAAAATTTTAGTATTAAAAAAAATGAATTTTTTAATATATTTAATTTTAATAAGTTTTTTTTACATTTGAAGAAAATGTATGAATTACAAGGATATTTTAGCATTAATTGTATATTAAAAATTATTCGATGTCCTAATAATACTATTCAATTAAAAATAATTTTGAATGAAAATCCAATATCATTTGTATCAAAAATTGTTATTGATGGTAATAAAAATTTTTCTAAAAAAAAAATATTACAAGATTTGTTTCAACATGATAATGATTTATTATGGAATTTTTTTGAATTTAAAAAATGTGATTATGTTGTATTTAAGAAATCATTACATGCTTTACATGATTTTTATATACGTCATGGATATTTAGATATTAAAATTAATACAGTCCAACAAAATTGTTCACGAGATAAAAAATATATTAATATAAAAATTAATATTAATGAAGGACCACGATATTATATTAAAAAATTTTTTACAAATGAGTGTAAAGGATTATGTAGTAATGAATTTATGAATAATATTCAAAAATATGTTTTAAATACCCCTTATAGTAAGTCTACTATTGATCATATAACAACAGACTTTAAGAATATTTTTTTAAAAAAAGGTTTATCAAATGTTCGTGTTTTACTGCATTCGGAATTAGATAAAAATAATCATACAATATTTTTACATGTTTTATTAGATTTACAAAAACAATATTTTATTAATGATATATTTTTTTTAGGTAATTCTCTTGCAGAACATAAATTTTTACATGATTATATATATAATCATAAAAATGGCTTTTTTGACATAAATTTAATTAAACAATCTTGTAATGATTTATTTGATACTAGTTTATTTAGTAATATAAAAGTATATGCAAAAAAAAATTTACACAATAATAATAAAGTTGATATTTATTATGATTTTAAAGAACATCATGACACTAGAGATATAAGCGCATCAACTAGTTATGAAAATGGGAGAGGTGTTTTATTACAATTACAATTATTAGAAAAAAATTTTATTAACACTGGAAATGAGTTATATATTAAGATTTTAAAGAATATTCACGATACTAATTTAAAAATTCATTTATCAAAACCATTCAGTTTATTAAAAAATTTTTTTTTAAAATCTAATGCTTTCGTTAATGTTATGAAAGAACGTTGTGTTTTTCCTAATACTTGCGTTAATAAATTGTTTGGATTTAATACTTCTTTATATACCTCGAGAATAAAAAATAAAAAATTTTCTATAGTATGTGGATATGAAAAAATAAAAATTTTATTAACATCTCCTCATATTACATTATTAAAATATTTATCATTATTTCCGAAAAAATTTTTTTTAAATTCAAAAAAAGATAATCTTACTGTGAATGATTTTTTTGTTAAGTATATATTTGATTTCAATAATATAAAAGAAAAAAATTTTTTTAAAATAGGTACACATATAAAATTTTTAGGTAAATTCACATTACCTTGTTCAGATAATTTTTATCATAAAATTTTTTTTAGTCTTAATCAGTATTTTCCATTAGAACATATATATGATATTACTATACATAATTTTTTAGAATTTGGATCAGGATTAACTTTAGGTAATCATATTTTTCCTTTTTATGAAAATTATAAGTTTTATCATAAAAATACAAAAAGTGGATTTAAAGATAATTCTGTTGGCCCTATAGCTATATATTATAAGAATAGTCGCAATAATTCAACTAATTCTAAAAAACGCATTGTATCAAATTTTTATCCTTCTACAGATTGTATAGGTGGAAATATGATGGTTCATGCTAATACAGAATTATTTCTTCCGAATATTGAAATATTAAAAAAAATCTTTCAAATATTTCAAGCAGGTGTATTTGTAGACGCTATCAATATCTGGGATACTAATTGGAAAAATAATATTTCACTATATTCTATTCGTAAAGCTCTAACTATTGGACAACCTAATTATACATATTTATCTGTTGGTGCTTTTATACGTTGGTATTCTATATTTGGTCCTATTACTTTTACATTTGCATCTCCATTACATCCACGTAATACATCTAATTACTTTTTAAATAGATTTAATATAACTTTTTCATAATAATTTTTTATATTTTATTAAAATTATTACAAAAATAATATATAAAAAAATTATTATTTTTAAGGTAAGAGACATAATAATGAATAATCTAAAAGATAGTAAATATAATTTTAGTATAAATGATATTTTACGAATTTTACCGCATCGATTTCCATTTTTATTAATTGACAGAATACTGGATTTTAAAAAAGATCTTTATATATGTGCATTAAAAAATATCACTATGAATGATTTTTTTTTTTTGGTCATTTTCCTAAAAAATTAATTTTCCCGGGTGTATTGATAATAGAGTCAATTGCTCAATCAGGTGGTTTGTTGCTTTTTCATCATAAACAAAATGATTGTATTAATAAAAAAATTTGTTGTTTAACTGGAATATATAATACACGTTTTATTCGTCCGGTATATCCTGGTGATCAAATGATTATAAAAATATATTTTAAAAAACAATTATGCGGCATTTATTTATTTAAAGGAAAAGTAACAGTTCAAGAAACTATTGTGTGTCAATCTACCATATCATTATCATTTTTATAATATATTTTTTTAACTGTGTATTGTAATATTGCTTTATATTATAAAGTAATATTAATTCTTATTAATGAATTAAATAAAATTTATTAGTTTCAATATAAATATTTATTTATGTCAAATTTTTAGTAAAAAATTTTTATTTTTAATACATTTATATAATAAATTAGGTTAAGTATGTGTGTAAATAATTTTGTACATCTGCGGATACATAGTGATTATTCTATGATTGATGGTATGATAAAATTAGAAAAGTTAATTAAGCATGCAAAAAAAATGGATATGATTTCATTAGGTATCACTGATGTAAATAATTTACATGGTGTTATTAAATTTTATTCATTATCTTGTAAAGTTGGTATTAAACCTATTATCGGTGTTGATATTGTTGTAAAATCGGATATTATTGATGGTATTATATGTAATTTAACTTTATTGGCTGCTAATAATTATGGTTATAACAATATAATAAAATTATTATCTGAATCATATAAATTAGGATATGATGATAATTCTGGATTAATAATAGATATAAATAATTTATTACGATTTAAGCGCGGTTTATTAGTTTTATCAGGAGGAATAAAAGGTGATATTGGCCAATGTATATTTAAAAACGATGTAGAGTCGTTAAATCGTTGTATTTTTTTTTATAAAAAACATTTTCCAAATAAATATTATTTAGAAGTTTCTCGTATAGGAGCTTCAAGAGAAGAAGAGTATATTAAATATATTAAATATATTTCTTATACATACTCATTACCAATAGTTGCTACCAATGAAGTATTATTTTTAAAAAAAAGTGATTCATATATTCATAAAGTTAAAGTTGCTATTTATAAAAAAAAAACTATTACTGATTCAAAATTTATTTATGAATATACTAAAAATCAATATTTAAAAAATCAAAAAAAAATTATTCATATTTTCCGCGATTGTCCCGAATCAATAATTAATAGTATAGAGATTGTAAAGCGTTGTAATGTTATTATTCCTTCTGGTTCTTATTTTTTACCTATATTTCCTACTGGTTTAATTGATTCTTATCAATTTTTTATAGAAAAAGCAAGTAAAGGTTTAGAATTACGTTTAACAAAGATGTTTCCTGATATAATAGAAAGAACAACAAAAAAAGAAATATACTTTTCTAGATTGCACTATGAATTGTCAATTATAAAAAAAATGGGATTTGTTAGTTATTTTCTTATTGTAATGGAATTTATTCAATGGGCTAAATATAGTCATATACCAGTAGGTCCAGGTAGAGGATCTGGTGCTGGATCTTTAGTATCATTTGCTTTAAATATAACGGAAATAGATCCTTTACAGTTTGATTTATTATTTGAGCGATTTTTAAATCCTAATCGTGTTTCTTTACCAGATTTTGATATTGATTTTTGTATGGATAAAAGAGATTTAGTAATTGATCATGTTATGGAAAAATATGGTCATGATTCAGTTTCGCAAATTATTACGTTTGGTACTATGGCTGCTAAGGCGGTGATTAGAGATGTTGGTCGGGTATTAGGTTATCCATATGGTTTAACAAATAAAATTTCTAAATTAATACCATTAGATCCTAAAATGACTTTAAAAAAAGCATTCTCTATAAATAAAGAATTAGCAGAGTTATATAATTATAATTATGATGTTAAAAAATTAATTAATATAGCTAAAAAATTAGAAGGAGTGATTCGTAATATAGGTAAACATGCTGGAGGAGTAGTTATTTCTCCTACTAAAATTTCTGATTTTGTTCCTATATTTTGTGATTCACAAGGAGACAATCAAGTTACACAATTTGATAAAGATGACATTGAGTTTGTAGGTTTAGTGAAATTTGATTTTTTAGGATTAAAAACTTTAACTATGATTGATATGATTGTCAATATGATTAATATTAGAAACATACATCATAAAAAAAAAAAATTTTCTATTTATCAAATTGATTTAAAAGATAAAAAAAGTTTTTTATTATTAAATAAGTCTGAAACAACTTCTGTTTTTCAATTAGAATCATTAGGTATGAAAAATTTAATTAAACGTTTAAAACCTGATTCTTTTGAAGATATTGTTGCATTAGTAGCTCTTTATCGACCTGGACCGTTACAATCAGGAATGGTAGATAATTTTATTAATCGTAAACATGGTAAAGAAATTATTTCTTACCCTGATCGTAGATGGCAACATAAGTGGTTACAACCTATCTTAAAGTCAACATATGGAATTATCTTATATCAAGAGCAGGTGATGCAAATTTCTCAAGTTTTATCAAATTTCACTCCTAGTGAAGCTGATATTTTAAGAAGAGCTATGGCAAAAAAAAAACCGAAAGAGATGATTCAACAAAGAAAATTATTTCAATTAGGCGCTTTAAAAAATTCTATTTGTTTGCAGCTATCAAATAAAATTTTTGATTTATTAGAAAAATTTTCTGCGTATGGTTTCAATAAATCGCATTCAGTAACGTACGCTTTGTTAGCGTTTCAAACATTATGGTTAAAAGCAAATTATTCTGCTGAATTTATGGCATCTGCTATGACTTTAGATATGATGCGTACTAATAAGGTAGTTAATCTTATTTATGATGCGCGTCGTATGCGCTTAACAATTAAACCGCCTCATATAAATTTTAGTAATTATTCTTTTTCTGTTAATAAAAATGGAGAAATAATTTATGGTTTAGGCGCTATAAAAGGATTAGGTAAATCGTCTATTGATATAATATTAGCTGAAAGAGATCAGAAAGATAGTTTTTTTATAAATTTTTTAGATTTGTGTATTCGTTTAATTTTAAAAAAAGTAACACGTCATATTTTTGAAATATTAGTTATGTCGGGTACATGTGATTGTTTTAATATATGTCGTCTTCAATTATTTAATAGTATTGAAAATACAATAAAGATTGCTAAACAAAAAATTTTATCCATACAAACGCAACAGTATGATTTATTTTATTTTAATGATAGTAGTATACAAAAATTTTTGATAAAAAATAATGAAAATAATTTAAATACATTAAATGAAAAATTTTGTGATATTAAATTAAAAATTTTAAAATGGGAGAGAAAAACATTAGGATTGTATATTACTGATCATCCTATTAAAAACTTTTTAAAAGAAATACAGTACTATACTGATGGAGTTACTTTACATGATTGTTTATTAAAGAATACGGTTAATAGAATTATAATTTCAGGTATTATTTTTTCTATTAAATTGTCATTTACTAAAAACAAAAATAAATTTTATATTATTACTTTAGATGATTCGTACAGTCGTTTAGATGTTATTTTTTTTAATGATTTTGATCATTCCATGGATAAACTGTCTTGTCATAAAAATGTTATTGTAGTAGTTATAGGAAGGTTATTACATGATTCTTTTGCTAGTCGATCACGTATTTTAGTACATAAAATTTATAATATTGAAGAATATCGCGCAAAGAAAATACGTAGTATAAAAATACATATTAAACATAATAATAATACAAATAAAAAAATTTTTAATAAAATATATCATTATTTATTACATAAAGTGTATTCTGGAAATGTTTTAATATATTTTATATTACCGAAACAATATCATATACAACATAAATTATTTGATAAAATTTATAAAATATATCTTGATAATAATTTTTTGAATTATTTAAAAACATTTAAAAATAATTTAGTTATTAAATTAAATTTTTATAAATGAATTATTATTATTGATATTTAAATTAATAAAATATTAATAGTTAATTTTATTTAATACGTTTATATATATAAGATATTAAAAATTATATAATTTTTTAATAAACGGAATTATTTTAGAAATGAGAATTCTTGTTTTTGAATTTTTTTTTCTTGAATAAAATTCAATTTCTTTGCATTTAATTGTATTAGAACTAATAATAATTCCGTATGGAATTCCAATTAAGTTCATATCAGCAAACATTTTACCCACATTTTCTTTTCTATTATCAAACAAAACATCAATTTTTTTATTTATTAATTGGGTGTAGATTAACTTTGCTATTTTTTTTATCTCAGTATTTTTATGCATATTGATAGGGATAATAAATATTTGAAAAGGAGCAATACAATTCGGCCATATAATTCCATTATTATCATGATTTTGTTCTATAATAGATGACATAATTCTATTGATTCCGATACCATAACAACCCATATGTAATATTTTTTTATTATGATTTTTATCATAGATTGAAAAATTTATATTTTTAGAATATTTTTTTCCAATTTGAAAGATATGACCTATTTCAATACTATTTTTTGTTCTTAATTTCTCTTCATTCGTATCGTAATAAAATACGTGATCATAGTTTTTAATGTTAATTATTTTATTAAATATTATTTTTTTATTCCATAAAATTGGGGTTAATTGTTTATTAAACCATTTATTTGTAATAATAAAATATGGCATATTAGTTATTTTAGAATCTGCCAAGATAAATATATCTTTATTAGCGTAGTATTTTTTATTAGCAGTTAATTGATACGACAAAATCATTTTTTTACATTTAATAAATTTGATAGGATATTCAAGAATTTTAATATTTTTTAAATCTTCTACATTTAAAGGATCATATTTACGCATTAGTAAAGCTGCTATAGAATATTGAGATTGATTTGATTTAGTTTTTATTAAATAAATTTTAATTTTATTTTTTTTTTTATTAAATTTATTAATATGTACAGCATTATGTGAATTTTTAGAAAAAATAATTTTATCTTCTCCAATATTAGATAAAGCATGAAATTCATGAGATATAGATCCTCCCATAATTTTTGAATCCGCTTTAATGATTTTAAAATTAATTTTCAATTTTGTAAATATTTGTATGTAAATTTCTTTTATATTTTTGTATGTTTTTTGTAAGGAATGATTATTTATATGAAATGAATATGCATCTTTCATTAGAAATTCTATAGATCGAATTACTCCAAATCTTGGTCTTGTTTCATCTCTAAATTTTTTTTGTATTTGATAAAAAACTATTGGTAATTGTTTATACGAGTGAATTTCTTGATTAAATATATAGGTAATAGCTTCTTCATGTGTAGGACTTAATATATATTTTTTTTTTCTACGATCTATAATATTAATTAGTTCTTTTCCATATAATTGTGTTCGTCCGCTTTGATCCCATAATTTTTTCGGTTGTATGATAGGAGCACAAATTTCTAAATAACCGTATTGATTCATAATATTAGAAATAATTTTTATAATTTTTTTTACTACTCTGTATCCTGTAGGTAACCATGTATATATTCCTGCAGATAACATTCGTATCATACCAGAACGTATCATTAATTGATGACTAATTGATTCTGTATTTGCGGGTATTTCTTTTATAGTAGAAAGTAAATATTTAGTAGTATACATGGTATATATCCTGAATATAAATAGATCTATATGTAATATATAGATGACTATAATTAATTTTACATACATAATTTTTTTAAAAATAATATTTTTACATTATTTTTATATTTATTTTATTTTTTTATATAAATTATTAATTTTATTTATAAATATAGTTTTTAATTATAAGTATAATTTATAATTATAAATATAATTTTATCTTTAATAAAAAATAGTTTATTCGGGAATCGTAAAAATATATTATATTTGTTTATAAGTATAGATATTAAAACATATATATAAATATATATAAATATATATATAAATATATATATTTATATATATATTTATATTTAAATAAAAATAATTAGTTTAATAAAGCTACAATATCATTTTTAAGATAATAATATAATAAATATAGTTAAAAACAATAACTATTTATATTGTAACAATAGTTATTACTGTAGATACTACTTAAGTAATGTATATTAAGGTATAAATATATGAATTATAGCCTAAATGAAGATAAAACTGAAGCTGCAACTCCACATAAAATTAAACAATTTAAAAAAAATGGATATGTACAACATTTATTTGATTTAAATTCATTTTTTATATTATTATTTTTTTTTTGTATTTTTTATATAAATAAAAAATTTATTTTTTTACATTTATTAAAATTATTTGTATTGAATTTAACATTTAATAAAAAATTTATTAATTATCCTCAATTATTTTTTGTACTTACATTACAACATATAAAAATTTTTATTTTATGTTTTTTAATATTATTTTTAGGAATAACATGTATATTAATATTTTCACCTATTTTTATTCATGGGGAAATAGTTAGAATAAGATTTTTAAATATTAGTTTGAACTCTTTAAATATTATAAGTAATTTTAAAAAAAAAAATTTTTTTAATATAATAATTGATTTTTTATCCAGTTTATTAAAAATAATAATAATTATTACTGTTTCTTTTTTATTTATATGGAATAATTATTTTAATGTCAATAATTTTTATTATAATTCATTATCAAATAATTTATATTTTGGATTTTATTTAATATATAAATATCTATTATTAATGATGGTAATTATAGGTATAATAGCTGTTATTGATACTATAATAAAGTATTTACAATATTTTAATAAACTTAAAATGACTGTTCAGGAAGTAAAAAATGAACAAAAAGAATTAGAAGGAAATCCGTTAATTAAACAAAGAATTCAATTTTTAATGCGAAAATCGTCGTATAAATACTCTATATCCGAATTAACAAAGTCTGATGTAATTATTTTTAATTCCATAAATTGTGCTGTAGCTATACATTATAATTCAACTACAATGTCTTCTCCTAAAGTACTTTTTAAAGGATTAGAAAAGTTATCCATTTATATCGTAGAATTTGCACGAAAAAATAATATTCCAGTATTTATTTCTGATTCTTTAGCAATTTATCTATATAACAATTCTTTTGTTGATAATCAGATTCCAGTTAATTTACATTCATCAATTGCTAAAATTTTAGCATGGGCTTGGCAAGTTAAACGTTGGAAAAAATATGGTGGTACATATCCCATGATACCAGTTATATTCTTTAATAAATCATAAATTATATTTTAGGAGAATAATCATTGATGCGAAGATTATCTATTTTATTAAATTTTATTAATAAGATTAATAATACGAGTTTATATTCTTTAGTTACTCCATCATTAATTTTAATGATTTTATGTATGCTTATTTTACCTTTACCATCTTTTATTTTAGATTTATTTTTTACTTTTAATATTGTTATTTCGATAATTATTTTAATTGTTTCCATGATTGTTACTGATGTTTTAAATTTTTCTTCTTTTCCGGTAGTATCATTATTATCGACATTGCTGCGATTATCTTTAAATGTTGCTTCTACACGTGTAATTTTATTGAATGGACATACGGGATCACATTCTGCAGGACGTATCATTGAATCATTTGGAATTTTTTTAATTGGTAGAAATTTTTTTATTGGAATTATTGTTTTTATTATTTTAGTAATTATAAATTTTATTGTTATTACGAAAGGTTCTGGAAGAATTGCAGAAGTAGGAGCTAGATTTATTTTAGATGCTATGCCTGGAAAGCAAATGGCAATAGATGCCGACTTAAATGCCGGCATTATTTCTGAACAAGAAGCAAAAGAAAGACGTGTTAATGTATATCGAGAGGCTGATTTTTATGGATCGATGGATGGATCTAGTAAATTTATTCGAGGTGATGCTATTGCCAGTATATTAATTATAATAGTGAACATTATAGGTGGATTGATTATAGGAATTATTCAGCATAATATGTCATTTTTACAAGCAGCTAAAATATATAGCATACTAACTATTGGAGATGGTTTAGCGGCTCAAATTCCTTCTTTAATTATATCGATAGCTTCTGGTATTATTTTAACACGTGTTGGATCTGATAAAATTAATGTTAGTAAACAGATAATTAATCAGATTTTTAATAATTCTCAAGTTATATTTTTAAGTGGTATTATATTCGGTATATTTGGTATTATACCGGGAATGCCAAATTTTATTTTTTTATTTTTTACTGTTAGTTTGTTAATATTGTCATGGTACTTATATAATAAAAATTATATAAATAAAAATTTTTCTAAAATATCAAATGTAAAGGAAAAGAAATTATTGAGTTTTTCTTGGAATGATATTCAGTTCGAACATTTAATTGCTTTAGAATTAAGTTCTATTTTTTTTAAATCCATTTATAAAAATAAATATAATTATTTATTAAAAAAAATATATTTTTTAAGAAAAAATATTGCTAAAGATTTTGGATTTCTAATTTCCGATATTTATTTTATTCATAATCGAAAATTAGAAGATGGACAGTACAAAATTTTGATTAAAGGAGTAGAAATTGGATGTGGATATGTTTTTTTAGATAAATTATTAGCTATAAATAATAGTAATAATATAATTAATGTTCCAGGAATAAAAGTAAAAGAACCAGTATTTGATCTTCCTGCTTTTTGGATTAATTCCGATAATAAAGAAAAAATTATTAAAAAAAAACTGTTAATTGTAGAACCTAATTCAGTAATTATTACGCATATTAATAAAATTATTAGAAAAAATTTATATGAATTATTTGGTTTACAAGAAACCCAACAGTTATTAGATCGTATTTCGCAAACTTATCCACGTTTAGTAGAATATTTAATACCTAATATAATTTCAATTACTATATTGCATAATATTTTAAAGAATTTATTACGTGAGAATATTCCTATTAAAGATATTAGAACAATTTTAGAAACATTAATAAAGCATGGTAATAGTATGAAAAACAATGTTGAAAAACTTACTAATATCACTCGAATTGCATTACGTAATTTTATTACACAAAAATTTTTTTTAACTGCTAAAGATATTTATGTAATTGGATTAAGCTCTGAAATAGAATGTATTTTATTAAAAATAATTAATAGTGAGGATGGTCAATTAGAGCCTTTATTTTCAGAAAAGTTAATTAAAAGAACTAAATTATTAGTTATTATTCAAAAAAAAAATAAATTTCCATTAGTATTAGTAGTTCATCCTCAATTACGAAATTTATTAGCAAAATTATTTATTATTAGTATTCCAGAATTAACCGTTTTATCTTTTTCTGAAATTTCTGAAGATCGCGTAATAAAAATTGTACATACGATTGAAAAATACAAAGAATAGTGATTATAATTTGTATAATTATAATATTACATTTTTTTAACTGTATTGATACCTAATATATATAATCCTTTTTTAATTACTTTAGCTGTTAAAATAGATAATTTTATCCGACTGATTTTGATGTGTATTTTTTTTGCGAATAAAATAGAACAGTTTTCATAAAATTTTGAAAATTTTCCAGCAAGATCGTATAAATAATTACACATCAAATGAGGTGTTCCATATTTTTCTAAATGAAATATAGTTTCTTCAAATTGTAAAATAGTTAATACTAAATATCGTTCAAATTTTGTAAAAATTTTAATAGGATAAATATTTATTTCATGAGATAAGTTATCATGGTTAATAATTGACTGAATTCTTGTATATGCATACTGTATGTAAGGGGCTGTATTTCCGTTTAATGATAATATTTGGTCCCAATCAAAAATATAGTCAGATGTTCGATTTTTTGATAAATCAAAATATTTTATAGCACCAATTCCAATATTATGAGCAATAGATTTTATTTCATTTTTAGTCATTTTTTGATGTTTATTTTTTATTATTTTTTTTGCTTTATCAATACTTTTGTTTAATAAATCTATTAATTTGATTGTTTTTCCATGACGTGTTTTAAAAGGTTTTTTATTTTTACACAAAATCATTCCAAATGTATGATGTTCTAATAATGTATTATTAGGTATATATTGTGCTAGTTTAGCTATTTCCCACACTTGTAATAGATGTTGTTTTTGTCTATTATCAATATAATAAATAATTCGATTTGCTTTTAAAATATTGCATCTATATTTTAAACACGCAATATCTATTGTAGTATATAAAAATGCTCCGTCTTTTTTTTGTATAACAACTCCCATTTTTTTACCTAAACGATTTTTAAATTTATTTAGATAAACAATAATAGAACCATTATAATTAACAGCAATTTTTTTTTTTTTAAGTTCAGTTATTATTTTTGGCAACATAAAATTATAAAAACTTTCTCCACGAATATCTTTATCAGTAAGAGAAATATTTAGCTTTTTATAGATTATATTATTTTTTTCTATACTTTTACTGACTAGTAATTTCCATATTTTTAGGCAATCTTTATTATTATTTTGTAGTTTAACTACATTTTTCTTAGTTTTTTTTATAAAAACTGGATCTTTTTGATATCTTAAATTTGCTATTTTATAAATTTTTTCAATTTTTTCAATAGAATGACATGACGTTAATTGTAACTGTGTAATTAGCATTCCAAATTGTGTACCCCAATCACCAATATGATTTTGTCTTATAACTGTATGTCCTAAAAATTCCATTAATCGAGCTGTTACATCTCCTAAAATAGTAGATCGTAAATGTCCTACATGCATATCTTTAGCTATGTTAGGAGAAGAATAATCGATAATAATAATTTTTGGATTTTTTATAGATATATTAAAGTTTTTTGCGAAATACATATTATTTATATGTTCACATAACCAATTTGACTTTAAAGTAATATTAATAAATCCTTGTGGAGGAACTAATATATTTTCATATATATTAGATTTTTTCATATCTTTAGAAATATTAATTGCAAGTTGATATGAAGAGTATGGTATTTTTTTTTTTAATTTAATAATTCCGTTAACTTGATAGTCAATTTCGTTATTTTTAGTATTTTTTCGGATAATAGGATCAAAATTATTTGGAATATTGTATTTTATACAAATTTTTTTTATTTTATTTTTTAAAAATTTTTGAATATTCATATGTTTACCAATATTAATAATAATTAATGTATGTTTTTAATATATATTTTAATAACTTATTGTAATGAATTACAAAAATATTTAATTATAATTATTATATAGTAATTTAAAATTATTGTAAAAATATCTATAGTTTATTAAATAAAATATTTATTTTATATTTTTTATTTAATATATATTTATAAATGATTTATATACTGAAATAATTTTTTTTATAAAAATACTTGACATATATTGTTCATTTTATATTAATTTTTTATAAATCATAAAAAATATGTTGACTTTTATAAAAAAAACGATAAGATAGATCTTGTAACAGAAAATGTTCTTTAAAAAAATATTTCAGAAAATTTTTGTGGGCACATGAAAATTAAATGTTCAGATACAAATTATTCATTATTAATTTTAATGTAAAAAAAAATTAGTTTTGTAATAAAAGTTATACGTAAATGAAGAGTTTGATCATGGCTCAGATTGAACGCTGGCGGCAAGCCTAACACATGCAAGTCGTGCGGCAGCGGGAAAATATTTATATTTTCGCCGGCGAGCGGCGAACGGGTGAGTAATATCTGGGGATCTGCCTAAATGAGGGGGATAACTGTTGGAAACGACAGCTAATACCGCGTAATGTTGAGAAACTAAAGCAGGGGATCTTTGTCCTTATCGTAAAGACCTTGCGCGTTTAGATGAACCCAGACGAGATTAGCTTGATGGTAAGGTAATAGCTTACCATGGCGACGATCTCTAGCTGGTCTGAGAGGATGGCCAGCCACACTGGAACTGAGACACGGTCCAGACTCCTACGGGAGGCAGCAGTGGGGAATATTGCACAATGGGCGCAAGCCTGATGCAGCTATGCCGCGTGTATGAAGAAGGCCTTAGGGTTGTAAAGTACTTTCGTCAGGAAAGAAAGTAGTAATGCTAATATCATTGCTATTTGACGTTACCTGAAAAAGAAGCACCGGCTAACTCCGTGCCAGCAGCCGCGGTAATACGGGGGGTGCAAGCGTTAATCAGAATTACTGGGCGTAAAGAGCTCGTAGGCGGTTATTTAAGTCAGATGTGAAATCCCTGGGCTTAACCTAGGAACTGCATTTGAAACTGAATAACTAGAGTTTCGTAGAGGGAGGTAGAATTCTAGGTGTAGCGGTGAAATGCGTAGATATCTGGAGGAATACCTGTGGCGAAAGCGACCTCCTGGACGAAAACTGACGCTGAGGTGCGAAAGCGTGGGGAGCAAACAGGATTAGATACCCTGGTAGTCCATGCTGTAAACGATGTCGACTTGGAGGTTGTTTCCTAAGAGGAATGGCTTCTGAAGCTAACGCATTAAGTCGACCGCCTGGGGAGTACGGTCGCAAGGCTAAAACTCAAATGAATTGACGGGGGCCCGCACAAGCGGTGGAGCATGTGGTTTAATTCGATGCAACGCGAAAAACCTTACCTGGTCTTGACATCCATAAAATTTTATAGAAATATAGAAGTGCCTTCGGGAATTATGAGACAGGTGCTGCATGGCTGTCGTCAGCTCGTGTTGTGAAATGTTGGGTTAAGTCCCGCAACGAGCGCAACCCTTATCTTTTGTTACCAGCGGTTCGGCCGGGGACTCAAGGGAGACTGCCGGTTATAAACCGGAGGAAGGTGGGGACGACGTCAAGTCATCATGGCCCTTACGACCAGGGCTACACACGTGCTACAATGGTATATACAAAGAGAAGCAGCTCTGCGAAGATAAGCAAACCTCATAAAGTGTATCGTAGTCCGGACTGGAGTCTGCAACTCGACTCCACGAAGTCGGAATCGCTAGTAATCGTGTATCAGAATGTCACGGTGAATACGTTCCCGGGCCTTGTACACACCGCCCGTCACACCATGGGAGTGAGTTGCAAAAGAAGCAGGTTTCCTAACCAAATTTTGGAGGGCGCCTACCACTTTGTGGTTCATAACTGGGGTGAAGTCGTAACAAGGTAACCGTAGGGGAACCTGCGGTTGGATCACCTCCTTAAAATATAAAACATTTAATTGGATCGTGTCCACAGAAATTTTCTGATTTATTATTGTACAGCAGGCTTGTAGCTCAGCCGGTTAGAGCACACCCCTGATAAGGGTGAGGTCGGTGGTTCAAATCCACTCAGGCCTACCATATTATATTAATAAGGGGCTATAGCTCAGCTGGGAGAGCGCCTGCTTTGCACGCAGGAGGTCAGCGGTTCAATCCCGCTTAGCTCCAATATAATTGTATTGATATTGCTATTTTATTTATTAAATTGATTTTTTAAAAATTTTTGTTATTTAATTTTAAATTTTATATTTTTATAAAATATTTTTATAAATGAGACATTTAAATAAATCCAGAAAAGTAATTCTAGATATAGAAACTACCGGAATGAATAAAACTGGTTGTTTGTACTTAAACCATAAGATCATAGAAATCGGAATACTTGAAATTATTGATAGAAAATATACTGGAAGATATTTACATTATTATTTAAATCCAGATCGTGACATTGAAAAAGAAGCATACAAAATTCATGGAATTTCTATAGAAAAATTACATAATAAACCTCGATTTAAAGAAGTTTATTTGGAAATTTTTAATTTTATAAAAAAATCAAAAATTATAGTACATAACTCTATTTTTGATATTAGTTTTTTAGATTATGAATTTAGTCAATTAAATTGTGGAATTAAAAAAATTGAAAAATTTAGTAAAGTAATAGATACATTAGTTATCGCTAGAAAATTATTTCCGGGAAAAAAAAATAGTTTAGATGCATTATGTCGTAGATATAAAATTTTAAATATTCGTAAAAATATGCATGGTGCGTTAATAGATGCGAAGATATTAATGAAAGTATATCTTTACATGACAAGCAAACAAATAGAAATACTATTTACTAAAAAAAATGAAAGAAAAATAATACCGCCTATAAAAAATATTTTTTCTTCTAATAAATCATTAAAAATTATATTTGCATCTATTTCAGAAAAAAAAAACCATAAAAAATATATGAAAATGATAAAAAAAAATTCTGTTTAATTATATTTATAATCATCTGATATAAATTAGAATTTATGTTTTAATCTACAAAATAATAGGTGCGGTAGTTCAGTTGGTTAGAATATCGGCCTGTCACGCCGGGGGTCGCGGGTTCGAATCCCGTCCGCACCGCCATTAATTATTGTAAATCAAATTTATAATTAATTTTTATAAAATATATTTAATTGAAAATATAAAATATTTATATATGAATATATTCGGAAAATATACTTATGAAATATAATGATATTCTTAATAATTCATCTTTGGATAATGTTAAACAAGATTTAATTAACAAAAAATTAGAAGATAATAAAAAATATTTGGAAAAGAAAAAATCACAAGTATCAGATTTAAAAAAAGATATATTAAATGATTCTAAATTATATACTGATAAATTATTGCAATTAGAAAAAAGACTACAAAAAAAAATTAATAATACATATAATTTTTTTCTTGAAAAACATTTTTTATCAATATTACCAATTGTTGATAGTATTGATTCATCACTTAATTTATTAAATTCTTCGGATCAATATACTTCTAATGAAGTATATATTTCTTTAAAAGAAATACAGAAAAAAATTTTTTGTATATTTACACAATATAAAATATTAGTTATTGATTTAACTAATATACCTTTTAATCCAGATTTACATCAAGCGATATCAATTGATTTTTCTGGAAAATATAAAAATAATTACATTTCCTGTGTTATTCAAAAAGGATATTCAATGAATAATAGATTATTAAGACCTGCATTAGTATCAGTTTCGCAAATCAAATAATACATATAATATTACTTATAGATATTGAATAAATATTTATTTATTTTAATTAAAAATTTTTATTTATAACTAAATAAGGAAAGTATATTGATTAATATTAAAAAAAAAATATCAATAAAAAAAAAGTTTTTTTAAATAAAAAAGCAGGATATAATTTTAATATAGAAAAAACTATTGTTGCAGGTATAGTATTACAAGGTTGGGAAGTAAAATCAATTCGTTTAGGATTTGTACAAATTATAACAGGATATGTTTTTATTGATAAAAATGAAGCATATTTAATGGGAGTAAATATTCAACCATTAGTTAATATTGCAAATTTTTGTTTATGCGAATCAGATCGTATTCGAAAGTTATTATTAACAAAAAAAGAAATCGAAATTATAAATTTATATAATAAACAAAAAGGATATACAATTATTCCTTTAAAATTATTTTGGAAAAAATCTTGGTGTAAAATTAAAATTGGAATTGCTAAGGGTAAAACCCTACTAGATAAACGGCTAGATAAAAAAAAACATTCTTGGAAAATTGAACAATCTACTATATATAAACGAATATCTTTAAATAAAAAATATAATTAAAAAGATTTTTAAATATAGGTTTCTATGAACAAAATAAATATTGATAATTACTGGATGAAGAAAGCATTAAATCAAGCTTATTTTGGTAAAAAAAATGGTGAAATACCTATAGGATCTATTTTAATTAAAAATAATAAAATAATTAGTGCGTCATTTAATTCTTGTATTTCTCTACTAGATACTAGTGCGCATGCTGAAATATTAGCAATAAGACAGGGCGGTAAAATATTAAAAAATTATAGGTTGTATAATACAACATTGTATGTAACACATGAACCTTGTGTAATGTGTTCTGCTGCGATTATATCTGCTAGGATATATCGTATAGTTTATGGTTCCTATAGTTCTAAAAAATATAATTTTTCTTATTTTATGAATTTATTATACATTCATAAAATAAAACATCATCTAAAAGATATTACATCTGGAATTTTATTTCATGAATGTTCAAACTTATTAAAGGAATTTTTTAAAAAAAAAAGATAATTAGGATTAAAAAATTTATTTAATTTTCTAGTATAACAATTGATTGGGTATATTTATCTGTATTTGTAATACTTAAAAAAATTTTTTGTACTTTTAATATTTTTAATATTTTTGTGATATATCCAAACATATTTATTTTAGGTTTTCCATATATATCATATATTACTTCACAGTTTTTTAAAAACATATTTTTATATATTCCTAATCCTACTGCTTTAGCAGCTGCTTCTTTTGCTGTGAATGTTTTAGCTAAAAATCTTTCTTTATTATGTATATTTTTATATACATATAATTCATTTGTTGATAAAATTTTTTTCGGTATTGCTATACCGTAATTAAAAATCAATTTTTTAAATCGTATGATGTTAATCATATCTATCCCGATACCTATTATTGACATAATCACCTTTATTGTTACATAAATTATAAAAACTATAATTATTTAATTTTTACTAACATTTTAAGATTAATTTTTTTCATTAAAAACTTTTCTATTTTATTTTTTGATCTTTTATTACATTGATTTATTTTTTCTCCTTTATGTCCAATAATAATTTTTTTGTGTCTTTTATTTTTAACAAATATAATACTATATATAAAATATTTTTTGTTTATTTGCTCATATAAATTAGAAATTTCTATTTTAAAAGAATATACTAATTCTTTATTTAGAAGGTTCATTAAAGTATTTCGAATTATTTCTGTAATTAAAAATTTTTTAGTACAATTAGTTTTTTTAGTGTATATATATTTATGAGGTGATATTGGTAATTTTTTATTAATATAAATTAATAAATCTTTTAAATAAATATTTTTTTTAGCTGAAATTAAAAAAATCTCATGATTTAAATTAAATTGATTTATTTTATGAATAAATGGTAATAATAATTTTTTTTCTTTAATACAATCAATTTTGTTAATAACCAATATATAGTTATTATTATATTTTTTAATATATTCTAATAATTTTATTTCCTCATTATTCCAAATAAAACAATTAATTATAAAAATAATTATATGTGCTTCATGTATTAAATTAAATGTATCACGTAATTTTTTTTTTTCTGTACTACTATATTTATATTTTATTCCGGGTGAATCAATTAATTCAAATTGTGTTAATTGATTAGTATAAATTCCAGTAATATGTGTCTGAGTTGTATTCGGTTTACGTGAAGTTATAGAAATATTTGAATTAATTAATTGATTTAATAAAGTGGATTTTCCTACATTAGTTCGACCTACAATTAAAATTTTTCCAAAAACATTTTTTTTTTTCATTATTATATCATTCTACCTCTAATCGAATTAATGCATTTTGAGCAGCATCTTGTTCAGCTTTTCTACGACTAGCTCCAATTCCGATTAATATTTCTGATAAACCGTTTATTTTACAATAAATAGTAAAAATTTGATTATGTGCAGCACCATATATTTGTCCAATATTATATACAGGTAATGGAAAATGTTTTGATTGTAAAAATTCTTGTAGTCTAGTTTTTGGATCTTTTTTTGTACCAATAGGACTCATTTTTATAAAACGGGTTTTATACCATTGTAAAACTATTTTTTCTACAGTATATATATTGCTATCTAAAAATATACTAGCTATTACAGCTTCTATAGCATTAGCTAATATTGACTCTCGTTTGAATCCTCCGCTTTTCTTCTCTCCATGACCTAACTTAAGATAACTACCTAATGAAAATTCAGATGCAATTTCAGCTAACGTATTACCTCGTACTAATGTTGCACGCATTCTACTCATTCCTCCTTCATTTACCTTAGGAAAATGATGATATAATGCTTTTGCTATAATAAAACTAAGAATTGAATCTCCTAAAAATTCTAATCGTTCATTATGTTGCGTACTAGCACTTCTATGTGTTAAAGCATGTTTTAATAATGATACATTAGTAAATGTATAACCAATAAATTGTTGTAGTTTATTCATCACTATTGAATTCATACGACACCGATTAAAAATTAGAATAATAATATATTTATTAAAAATAAAATATTATTATATTTAATATACATAATTTATAAAATATTTTATAAAATTTTCTGAAAAATTCTATGAAAGCGTATTTTTTTTAGCCAATTTTTATTACTAATATCTATACTAAACCATATATACTTAGCTTTTCCTAAAATATGTTTTTTTGAAATTAAACCCCAAAATCTACTATCTGAACTTTTATCGCGATTATCACCTATTACAAAATATTTATTATCAGGAATAATCCATGTCCATTTTTTTTGTTTATTAGACTGTTTATATAGTGGATGTAAAAAATTTTTCATTCCATGAATAATTAATATATTATGTATATTTTTTTTAAATTTTTCCTGATATTGTTCAATTTTTAATGAACGATATGTATTTATGTAGCGATTATTAAAATTTTTATTATTTGGAATCAAATTATTTGAAATAATATTTATATCAATTTTTTTTCGAGGGAAAAATATATATTTAGTATTTTTTTTTGTTATAACGTATATTATTTTTTTGAAAGGATTATAAGTCACAGTATCTCCTGGCATACCTATAATTCGTTTAATATATTTTGAAGTACAATCATTAGGTGATTGAAATATGATAATATCATTTCTTTTAGGTTGATAACTTTGTATCATGATATTTTTTTTATATACATTATTTGTAATATAAGAAAATTTCTGGATTATGATATAATCACCAGAAAGTAATGTAGGATTCATTGAATTATAAAAAATTTTAAACGGCTCATAAGCCAAAAATCTAATGATACATATTAAGACCATAATAGGGAAAATATAATTTATATTGTTTGATAATATTTTATTATACATATTTTTTTTTTTAAAAAAATTAAAATAAGAACTACTGATATAATAAAATACCCAAAAAATACCTATTATTCCAGTAACTATAATTAGTGCATATTGCTTTAAAAATTCCATATATAATTTCTCGCATGATTTTTTATTTAACTTGTAATATTGAAAAAAATATTTCTTGAGGAATTTTTACATTTCCTATTATTTTCATTCGTTTTTTTCCTTTTTTTTGTTTTTGTAACAATTTCTTTTTGCGACTAATATCTCCTCCATAACATTTTGATAATACATTTTTTCTTAATTGTTTAATATTAGCTCTAGAAACAATACTATTTTCAATAGAAGCTTGAATAGGTACGTTAAACTGATGTCTTGGTATTATTTTTTTAATTTTTTCTATTATTTTTTTAGCAATTTGAATAGAATTTTTTCTATGACAAATTGAAGATAATGCATCTATTTTTATTGAATTAATTAATATATCGATTTTAACTAAATCACTTTTTTTAAAACCAATAGAATTGTATTCTAACGAAGCGTATCCACTTGATATAGATTTTAATTGATCAAAAAAATCAGAAATTACTTCTGATAATGGAATTTCATATTGAATAATTGTTTTTTTATTATGATATATTAAATTTTTTTGTATTCCTCTTTTCTTAATACATAAATTAATAATTTCTCCAATATATTTAGTAGGAGTTAAAATATTACAAAACGCTATTGGTTCTCTAATTTCGAAAATACAATGATTATCAGGAAATTTTATAGGATTATCTAAATAAACTTTTCTTTTATCTTTTAGAAGTATTACCTCATAAATAACTGTAGGCGCTGTAATGATTATTTTTATATTATATTCTCTTTCTAAACGCGACTGAATAATTTCCATATGTAATATACCTAAAAATCCGCATCTAAAACCAAAACCTAATGCTTGTGAGTTTTCAGGCTCATAAAACAAAGAAGAATCATTTAATCTTAACTTATATAAAGCTTCTTTAAATTGAATATATTGATTACTTTTAATAGGAAATAAACCAGCATATATTTTTGGTTTAATTTTTTTAAATCCTAATAATGGTTTACTAGCTGGATTAACAAAAGAAGTAATTGTTTCACCTACTAGTATAGAGCGAATGTTTTTAATTCCACAAATTATCCATCCTACTTCACCAGAATATAAAATAGATTTTAAAATTCGTTTAGGGGTAAAAATTCCTATTTGATCAACTTGATATACTTCTTTAGTTCTCATAATTAAGATTTTATCTTTAACTTTTATAAATCCGTTTTTTACACGCACTAAAGATACTATACCTAAATATTTATCAAACCAAGAATCAATAACTAAAGCTTGTAAAGAATTAGAATAATTCCCTATTGGAGCTGGTATTACAGTTATTATTTTTTCTAATAAATCTGATACTCCTTCACCTGTTTTTGCAGAACATAAAATAATGTCTTTAGTAGAAATACCGATAATATCTTGTATATCTTTGCAAACTTGATTAGGCCTAGCATTAGGTAAATCAATTTTATTTAAAACAGGTAAAATAGCTAATTTCATTTTTAGAGCACTATGACAATTAGCAATAGTTTGCGCTTGAACACCTTGAGCTGCATCCACCACTAATAAAGCGCCTTCACATGCTGATAATGCACGTGATACTTCATATGCAAAGTTAACATGTCCTGGTGTATCAATAAAATTTAAGAAAAAACTTTTTCCTATTTGAGATTTATATTTAATAGTTACGCTTTGAGCCTTAATAGTAATACCACGTTCTCGTTCTAATTCCATAGTATCTAAAACTTGTTCTGACATCTCTCTTTTAGAAAGACCTCCACACATTTGTATTAATCGATCAGATAGAGTAGATTTACCGTGATCTATATGAGCAATAATAGAAAAATTTCTTATGTATTTCATAATATAACTAATATACCATTTTATTTGTACTTTATTTTAAATATATTTTATTATATAGAATATATATTATTATTCTAAATATTTTATTAATAAAAATACTTTAAATAAAAATATTATATATATAATATACAATAAATAAAAAATATAATATATGATATATATATTATATATAACTAATTATTATAGTAAATTTCTATTTACTGGTTTATTTATTAAATATATTGCAACATACAATATATAATACAACTATTAATTAATTATCTTAATAAAAAAAATATTATTTATATATAAAATTATTATATTTAATTTAAAATAAATACAATGGCGTGATAGTAATATGAAAAAAAAAAAAGTTATTTTGGCTATGTCAGGAGGAGTAGATTCTTCAGTTTCAGCATGGCTTTTGTTAAAAAAAGGATACCATGTAGAAGGTTTATTTATGAAAAATTGGGATGAAGATGATTCTAATCATTATTGTTCTGCTAAAGAAGATTTTAATGATGCAAAATCAATATGTAAACATTTAGGTATTTTATTACATACTATTAATTTTTCAACTGAATATTGGGAAAAAGTATTTAAAAGTTTTATTTTAGAGTATAAAAAAGGACGTACTCCTAATCCAGATGTTTTATGTAATAAAATTATAAAATTTAATATTTGTTTAAACTTTACTTTTAAATGTTTACAAGCAAATTATTTTGCAACAGGTCATTATGCTAAAATTAAAAAAAAAAAAAATAAATATTATTTATATAGAGCTATAGATAATAATAAAGATCAAAGTTATTTTTTATATACTTTAAAATCACAAATTTTATCAAAAATAATTTTTCCGTTATCTAATATAAAAAAAAAACAAACACGTAAAATAGCTAAAAAAATAAAATTATGCGTATACAAAAAAAAAGATTCAACCGGTATTTGTTTTATTCAACCAAAAAAATTTAATCTATTTTTAAATCAATATATTCCATATAAGGTAGGAAAAATATTAACCATGTCAGGAGAATTTTTAGGATTACATTGCGGATATGAATATTATACTATTGGTCAAAGAAAGGGATTAAAAATTGGTGGAAAAAAAAATAAAAATATGTATCCTTGGTATGTAGTTAAAAAAAATATCAAATTAAATATTATTTTAGTTGTACAAGGATCTAATAATCCATATTTATTATCATATGGATTTTTAACAAAAAAAATTCACTGGATTAACCAGATATCACATAATTTAAAAGTTAAATGTTTAGTACAAATTCGACATCAACATAGACCCATAATATGTTATATATATTTGAAAACTAAAAATAGTTACATTCAAATATTTTTTGATAAACCAATAGAAAATATCACACCTGGACAATCTGCGGTTTTTTATAATCATGAAAAATGTATAGGAGGTTCTATTATATGTAAAAATATCCCATATTTACCATAGCCAAAAATATTAATTTATCGATATAAAATATTATTAAATTAAATATTCAATATATTAATTATATACTTTAAAATATATTTATGTTAAATATATTTAAAATATAAAAATATATATTTAAAATATAAAAATATATATTTTAAATATAAAAATTATAATTATAATATAGGTATATATATACAGATGGCTTTTTTAAAGAATAAAAATATTTTAATTTTTGGCGTTAAGAACCACTTTTCCATCGCATGGGGTATTGCTATGGCGATGCATAAACAAAAAGCTAAATTAGCATTTGTCTATCATAATATAAAATCTAAAAAAAAAATAATGTTACTTGCAAAAAAAGTTCAATCTAAAATTATTTTAGAATGTGACATTAATTCAGATCAGTCGATCAATCAATTATTTAAAAATTTATCTAAAATATGGAATACGTTAGATGGAATAGTACACTCCGTTGCATATGTACCAATATTACAATTGAACAAAAATTATATTAAAGTAATTAATCGTAAAAATTTTTTAAACGCGCATGAAACCAATTCATTTAGTTTAGTAGCTATTGCGCAAGTAGCTGAAAAATTTCTTAATAGTGAATCAGCTATTTTAACTTTATCATATATAGGAGCCGTAAGATACATTCCTTATTATAATATAATGGGTGTTGCAAAAGCATCATTAGAAGCTAATGTTAGGTATTTATCTGCTTCTATAGGAAAAAATATACGAGTTAATGCAATTTCAGCTGGACCGATTAAAACAACAGCTTCTTATGGAATAAAAAATTTCAAAAAAATTATAACTATTAGTAAAGATAATTCTTTATTACATAAAAATATAACTATTCAAGAAATTGGAGATGTTGCAGCATTTTTATGTTCCAATTTATCTCGTGGTATTACTGGACAAGTTATATATGTGGATACCGGTAATAATATTGTTTAATTATATATAAATATATTAGTCAATTTTTTATATATTTAATTTTAATAAAATTTAATTATATATAAAATATTGACTGAATTCCATATCTTTTCATAATAATAACATTATTAGGTTATAATATTATGTTTCAAAATAATCCTTTACTTATAAAATTAAAAAAAAAGTTACACCAAAAAAAACTTAAAGTGGAAGGAATTGTAAAAAGTACTATAAGAGGTTTTGGTTTTTTAGAAGTAGATTCTCAAACTACATATTTTATTCCTCCTCAAAATATGAAAAAAGTTATCCATGGAGATAAAATTATAGGGTCCGTTGAAATAAAAAATAATAGAGAAATTATATGTCCAAAAAAATTAATAGAACCATTTTTAAAAAAATTTATAGGATCAATATATAAAAAAAATAACTTTATTTGCATACAATCAATTTATCCATATGTACGTGATGTATATTTTTATAATTATAAAACGTCTATTGTAAGATCTTGGAAAAACGGTGATTGGATAACAGCAGAGTTAAAACAACATAGTTTACGTGATAAAAAATGTTTTAGTGTAAATATATTAGAATTTATTTCTGAACAAGATAATCCGCTATCACCATGGTATGTAATTTTATCGCGATATAATTTAGAAAAAAAATCACCAATAGTAAATTTTTTAAATTTATCACCTGATAATATCTCTAATAATAATCGTGTTGATTTAACATGTTTAGATTTTATTACAATTGATAATTGCTATACTAAAGATATAGATGATGCTCTTTTTGTAGAAGAAATTAGTACAAATAAATTAGCTCTTACAGTAGCTATTGCAGATCCTACAGAATATATACCGGTAAATGCTGAAATAGATAATATAGCTAAAAAACGTATTTTTACAAATTATTTACCAGGATTAAATATATCTATGTTACCTAAAAAACTATCTGAGGATATTTGTTCTTTAAAACCATATGTAAAACGACCAGTATTAGCATGTAGAATAATAATTGATAATAATGGTTATATTATAATGCAAAAAACAGAGTTTTTTTTAGCATGGATAAAATCTCAAGGTAAATTATCTTATGATAACGTATCTAATTGGCTAGAACAATCAGGTGATTGGCGACCATATAACAAGAATATTGAAAAACAAATACTTTTATTAAATAAAATATATAAAATTAGAAATTTTTGGAGAAAAAAAAACGCTTTAATATTTAAAGATCGTCCAGAATATCGTTTTCATTTATCTAAAAAATGGGAAATATTAAATATTTCTATAGAAAATAGAAGAATAGCTCATAAAATAATTGAAGAATCTATGATTTCAGCTAATATTTGTGCTGCTAATTTTTTAGAAAAAAAATTAGGATATGGTTTGTACCATACACATATTGGATTTGATACTTTTAATGCTAAAAATGCTGTTAATTTTTTAAAAAAATATAATATTTTTTATACTTCAGAAGAAGTTATGACTTTATCTGGATTTTGTCAATTAAAAAGATCATTAGATGAATTATCAGATGAATATGTAAATTATAGAATACGTCGATTTCAATCTTTTGGAGAAATTAGTTTATTTTCTAAACCTCATTTTTCCTTAGGACTTAATTCTTATGCAACTTGGACATCTCCAATTAGAAAATATAGTGATATGATAAATCATCGATTAATAAAATCAATAATCAACAAATCTAATAATATTGCGCCTCCTAACAACACCTTATTATCTCATATTAATGATCGAAAAAGAAAAAATAGAATGGCTGCTAGAGATATAGAAGAATGGTTATATATGAAATTTTTTTACTCAATAAAATACGAAAATGAACATTATCAAGCAGATATTGTTGATATTTCTAGAGGCGGAATACATGCTCGTTTATTAAATACTGGTGCATTTATATTTATTCCTTCTACATATATACACAACGTTCATCATGAGATACTATGTCATTCAGAATATGGAGTAATATACATAAAAAATAAAATTTATTATCGAGTCTCAGATAATATTACTGTACGTTTATTATTTATTAATAATGATACTAAAAAAATTATTGCATCTTTAGTTCATTAAAATGTTATCAATATTATTAACAATAATATTTATGATAAAATAAATCTTATTGAATAAAATTTATTAATATCAACATATTTTTATAACTATAAAAATAATAATTTAAATATAATAATTTTAATTATTAAATAATTTTAGTTATAGTTACTATAACTATATAGTTATATTTTATTTATAGTAATTATTATTAATCCATATCATTTTAAATGTACAATATATTTTATAAAAATAATAGTAATATAAAAATAAAATTTTTAAAATAAAATGAATATTATTATACGATACTTAAATTTATGCAATTGGTCTGATGTAGAAAAAAAAATGCATAAATTCACAAAAAATAGAAATCAAAATACTATTGATGAATTATGGTTTGCAGAACATTATCCTGTTTTTACTTATGGTATTTTAGAAAAAGAATACAAAATGCCTTATATTCAAGGAATACCCGTACATTACTCAATTAGAGGAGGAAAAATTACATATCACGGTCCTGGACAATTAATTATATATTTATTAATTAATTTACAAAGAAAAAAAATTAAATTCTATAAATTAGTACAAAATATTGAAATAGTTATCATTAAATTATTAAAAGATTTAAATATATCATCACATACAAATAAAAATTGGCCAGGAGTATATGTTAAAAAAAAAAAAATTTGTTCATTAGGTTTTCGTATTATCAAAGGATGTTCTTTACACGGTTTGTCTTTAAATGTTAATATGGACTTAATACCATTTAAATATATCCATCCTTGTGGAAATAAGAATATTAAAATGACACAAATAAAAAATTTTAATTCAAATATTACAATACAAAAAATACAAAATATTTTTATAAAAAATTTCTGTATTTTTTTTAATTACTTAATTATTAATAATTAAGTAATTAATAATATTAGAAATCAGTCATTATAATTAAATTTACTTATTTGTAATAAAATAAAATAAAAATTTATAGAAGAATTAATATGTTTCAAAAAAAAAAAATAAATAGTACTCATAAAAATAAAAAAGATACATATTTTATATCTAAAATTTTACCTTCTCATGATAGACTATCAACTTTAAAAAAACCACAATGGTTAAAAGTAAAATTACCTTCTAATGTAGATAAAATCAATAATATTAAAAACATATTAAAACAATATAATTTACATTCTGTATGTGAAGAAGCACATTGTCCAAATTTACCAGAATGTTTTAATAAAGGAACCGCAACATTTATGATATTAGGATCTATATGTACACGTAAATGTCCATTTTGCGCAGTAAAAAAAGGTAGACCTGACATTATAGATATTCATGAACCTAAAAAAATATTTAATATTGTTACGAAATTAAATTTAAAATATGTTGTTTTAACCTCAGTGTCTAGAGATGATTTAAAAGACGGGGGAGCTAATCATTTTTCTAATTGTATATATGAAATTAGAAAAAAAAAAAATATAAAAATAGAAATTTTAGTACCTGATTTTCGTGGAAAAGAAAAAATAGCATTAAATTTAATAAATAAATACCCACCAGATGTTTTTAATCACAATATTGAAAATGTTCCCAGATTATATTCTTTAATTCGACCAGGAGCAAATTATATTAATTCTTTAAAATTATTAAATCAATTTAGAGAAATATGTCCTCAGGTACCTACAAAATCAGGGATAATGTTAGGATTAGGTGAAACAAAAAAAGAAGTTATATCTGTATTAAAAGATTTAAAAAAAGTAGGTGTATCTATCGTTACAATTGGTCAATACATGCAACCTAGTAAATATCACTTATCTGTTAAAAGATATATAACACCTAAAGAATTCATGGATTTCGAATATATTGCGTTATCTATAGGATTTACAAAAGTATTTTGTGGTCCTTTAGTACGATCTTCTTATCATGCAGATAAACAGTATGAATTATATAATATATAATAATGTATTATACGATTATTTTTTATATATAATAGCATATACTGTATTTTTTATAAAAAATATCTTTTTATTAAAATTTTTAATATTCAATATATATATAAATATATTAAATATTTTTAAATAAATTATATATAAACACCAAAAAAAAATTTAATTTATTTTTTATTGGTGTTTTATTCGTAAAACTTTTATATTATTTTAAGATATAATTGTCAAAACAAATAGATATTGATTTGTTTAATGTAATCATCATCCATATAAAATAAATTTTATTATAGATAAAACATGCTTTATTTATTAAAACTTCAGAAAAAAATATTTTTAATATACTTTTTGATGCTAACTTAATTAATGAATTAACTTGATTTTTTATATCTTTTGATGCTGTACATTGTGGTACTGACCAGACGATATCAAAATCTTTTATTTTTGCCAATTTAGTTGCTTTTTTAATAGCAACGTCTATATCACCTATTTGATCAACTAACCCTATTTGTTTTGCGTGAACACCTAACCATACCCGTCCGTTTGCAATTTTTAGTATATTTTCATTTGTTTTATGACGTGATTCAGCTACAATATTAATAAATTTTTTATATCCAAAATCAATATCTAACATAATTTTATTTTTGTTCTGTAATGAAATATTATTCAATATATTTATTGAATCATTTTTTTGTGTAAAAATACTATAATTATGCATACCTATAGATGATAAAAATTTTTCTAGTGTAGGTACAACAGAAAAAATACCTATTGATCCTGTAATTGTAGTAGGATGCGCAATAATATAATTTCCAGGAGTAGCAATCCAATAACCTCCAGACGCTGCAACATCTCCCATAGAAATTATTAATGGTTTTTTAATTTTTCGTAATTCCATTAATTTTTTTCTTATAATTTCTGAATATTCTGTGTTACCTCCTGGACTATTTATTCTTAAAATAACTGCTTTAATAGAATCATCATTTTTAGCAGTATTAATTTCTCTTAAAATATACTCAACATCCATAGAATTAGAGTTTTCAGAATTTTTTCCGATTATTCCATTAGCTATAATAATAGAAATTTTATTAGAATTTGATGGTGTTGCTTTTTTGTGAAGTTGATATTCACTAATATCCATAAAATTAAAAGTATTATTTTTTTTATTTTTATAAAATTTATTCTTTATACAATTGTCAACATTATTTTTTGTATCAATATTATCTATTAAATGATAGTCTAATGCATATTTCACTGTATTATTATTATTTTTTTTTAAATATTTAATCATCGTGTTAGGATGAGAGCAAATTTTTTTTATAGGAATGTGTCTATTACGAGATATAACTTCTAACAATTTTTTCCATTTAAATTGAACGATAGATTTTTCTATCATTTTATTTTCCGGTGATGGAGAATTTCTTAAAAAAGGGTCTACTGCTCCTTTGTTTTTTCCTATTTTAAAAACATGTATATGTATTTTAAATATATCTAAAAATTTTTTTAAAAATATTGTATTGTTAGATATACCATTTAAATAAATAAATCCATTTGGTGATAAAAAAATTTTATCAGCAAAACTTGCTAAATAATATTCACTTTGTGAATAATTACTCCCTATTGCAATAATTGGTTTGTTAGATTTTTTAAATTCTTGTAATTTTTTTCCAAAATATTCTATAATTACTTGATTACTATGAAAAGTATTTTTTGCTTTTAACATAATACCCAATATTTTTGGGTCTTTTTCTGCTTGTTTAATTTTTTCAGTAATTTCAAAAATAGAATTATTTTTTTTATTATTAATTAAATGATTTAAAAAATTTGGACATAATTTATTTTGTAATTGATTTGGAATTGGTAATTCTTCCATAGAATTTTGTAAATTTATAACTAATATTTTATCTAGCATATTTTTATTTTCGAAAATATGATTTTTTTTTGTACTATATATTATCCAAACAAAAATAAAAATTATTAGCAATAATATTGAATTAAATATTAAATTTTTAATTACATTTAATGATTGATATATATATTTTAATATTTTCATTATTATAATGAATAGTGTTCTCATACGAATAGTTAACCTCTTTAGTAATCAAATATTTAAAAAAATTAAATAATATATATTTATAAAAAAATAAATTTTTAATTTTACATATAAAATAATTATTTTAAATATATACTTTATATATATTTTATGTATATTAAGAATATAAATAATATTAATTTTTAAAAATATTTTAATTAATTTATTATTATCGTTGATCTATTTGTAATAAATATTACAAATCATTAATTTATATTTATGAGATCTATTTTATATTTTTATTTTTTATTTCTATAAATACTTATTAACTATTTTTAAAAATTATATTGTATTATATACATATATAAATCAATTTAAAAATAAATTATTAGTTAAGTATCTCTATATTAGAGAATTTTTATTTTTTAAAAATAATCTAGATGTTCCATTATCATTTATAGCTACATATGTAAAGAAGGCTGTATTAGTACAGTACGTTAATCCGTAAGAATATGTATTTAATTTTTTTACCCATATTTCAATATAAGTTTTTATAGAAGTTTTTTCAATATTAACGCAATTAACATAACAGCTAACTAAATCTCCAGCATATATTGGTTTTATAAAATTTATACTTTCAATATAAACTGTAGATATTTTTCCTCTTGAAATTTTTTTTGCTAATATACCCCCACCTAGATCCATTTGTGACATAATCCATCCACCAAAAATATTTCCGTTTACATTGCTATGAGATGGCATAGCGAGTGTTCTTAACATTAAATTTTTATCACAAACAACATTAGTATTTTTATGATTTGACATTTTATTCGCTAATTAGTTAGGATTAAAAAAAATTTTTATAAAAATTATATTTAATAATTATTTCAATTTTTAAATTTATGAATTTTATATAAAAATAATAAGTGTTTACTTGAAATACTAATTTTTAATTTTAATGTGTAATTTATAAATTATATTATATTGATACCTTTTAAATAAGTAATTAAAATATTTTAAATAAATAAATATATTTGCAATAAATATTAATTATGTTAAATAATATCTTTTGCTTTATAAAAAATATAAAATCTAAATAAATATATAATTATATAAGAAAAATATATGTTTATAAAAATATTTAATATAAAAATATTAGTATACATTGAAAATATATTAAATAATTTTAATAAAATTAAAATTAACCATTTAAATATTAACCAAAAAAAAATCATCGGTATAATTAAATATATATTATTTATCATAATTTTTGTGCTATTTTTTATACTGTAAAAAATATTTTTTTTTTCAATTATATAAAAAATGACAGATACAAGTAATAAAGTAGATAGAAGTATTCGTATAATTATAAAAAAATCGTATTTTATTTCTATTAATGAAAATTGTAAATATATTGTTAAAATAAATAAAAAAAAAGACTTTAATATTTGTGTTTGCACATAAATAAATTTTTTTATTAAAGATAAAGAGATAAATGGAATTAACCATATCACTAGTGTAGTTAATAAAAATTGACTAATAACAGTACTCATTATTTTAATAGATTCTATATAAAAAATAATATTTTTTTGATTTATATTCATATTATTAATTATATTAAATAAAGATAATTTTTTAGAATAATCCAAATTATATAAAATAGATATATCATTTATATTCAGCCTACATATAAATGTTATGAATAGATTAACAAATGCACTTATAGTTGAAAAAATAAATATTTTTTTTTTATTTTTATAGAAAAATTGATTTACATCAATCATTATAATATACATTATAGACAAAATATATCTTTCCTCCTTTTACTTAAATAAAACTATATTTATTATAATATAATTATTATTATAGTATTAATTCATATATTTATATTAAAAATACTAATATATTTATTATTAATAATAAATATTTTTTGTTTCATTTTTAAATTTTTTTATTATTTTTTCTATTTTTATAAACATTTTATTTGTATTTATAATATTTTCTTCTATTATTTGTATAATACGTGAACCACAAATAATTCCTTGAACTCCATTTTTTAAAATTTTTTTAATTTGATAAGATTTATGAATTCCAAATCCTTGTATAATAGGACAGGATTTATATTTTTTTAATTTTTGAATTGTTTGGAGTAACAATTTTTGTGAATATATTGGTTGTATTCCTGTAACTCCAGGTCGTGAAACTAAATATGTATATTCGTGGTTATTTTTTATAATTTTTTTAACTAAATTAGTTCGAGCATCTGGCGGGCAAATAAAAATTGATGAAATCTGATATTTATCAGCTACTTTTCTAAAAAAATATGACTCTTCTATCGGTAAATCTGCGATTAAAATAGAATCAACACCTATAGAATTACAATATGAATAAAAAATTGATAATTTTTGACGATAAACAAGATTGGCATAAGTTAATATTCCTATTGGAATATCAGGATATTTATTTCTAACATTTTTAATAATATTAAAACATTGTTTAATAGATATTTTATTATAAAGAGCTCTTAAATGTGACTTCTGTATAGTAAATCCATCAGCAAGAGGATCTGAGAATGGAATTCCTAATTCTAATGCATCAGCTCCATTTTTAATTAATATATCAATAATCTTTATTGATATATCTATAGATGGATCTCCTAATACTATAAATGGAATAAAACAGCATTCTTGTTTAGAAGATAAATTTTTAAATAATAATTTATATCGTGAGTTCATAGTTTTACTTAGATTAATTAATTAATTTTATCGTTAATGGTAGCAAGATCTTTATCGCCTCGTCCCGATAAATTTACAATAATTGTTTGATCCTGATTAGGATTTTTATTCATTAATTTTAATGCATATGCAATAGCATGTGAAGACTCTAAAGCTGGAATTATTCCCTCTAATTTAGATAACTGTAAAAAAGCATTAATTGCTTCTTTATCTGTAATTGTTGAATAGTGAACTCTATTAGTATGTTTTAACCAAGCATGTTCTGGACCTACTGCAGGAAAATCTAAACCAGCTGAAATAGACCATGATTTTTTAATTTGTCCATCGCAATTTTGCATCAAATATGACTTCATACCAAAATAAATTCCTGGTTTTCCTAAATTTAAAGCAGCGCCATGTTTATTAGTATTTAATCCTAATCCTGCTGGTTCTACTCCAATTAATTTTACAGATTTATATTTTATAAAAGAAGAAAATATTCCAATAGCGTTCGATCCACCACCTATACATGCAATAACATAATCTGGTAATAATTTATTTTTTAGTAAAATCTGTTTTTTAGATTCTTGCCCAATTATTTTTTGATATTCTTTTACAATAGTAGGATATGGATGTGGTCCAGCTACTGTGCCAATCATATAATGAGAATTTGAATAACTATTAGACCAATCTCTCATAGCAGCATTACAAGCATCTTTAAGCGTTCCAGATCCAGATGATATTGAAATAACTTCTGCACCTAATAACTTCATTCTTAATACATTTTGAGATTGTCTAAGAATGTCTGTTTTTCCCATATAAATACGACATTTTAAATTCAATAAAGCACAAGCTATAGCAGACGCAACACCATGTTGACCAGCTCCGGTTTCTGCAATAATATGTGTTTTTTTCATTTTTTTAGCTAATAGCGCTTGACCTAAAACTTGATTTGTTTTATGGGCCCCGCCATGTAATAAATCTTCTCTTTTTAAATAAATTTTAGTTTTTGTGTTTTTTGTTATATTTTTACATAATGTTAATGGAGTAGGTCTACCAGCATAGGAACACAATAAATTATTTAATTTTTTTTTAAATTTTTCATCATGTTGTGTTTTTACAAACATCTTTTCTAGTTCATATAAAGCTGGCATTAAAATTTGCGGAACAAACATACCACCAAATTTTCCAAAATAAGGATTTAATATAGTCATATTATTAATTTTTTATAATTTAGTTAAAATAAATTGTTATTTTTTAGAACATAATCTTAATATTTTAAATGCTAATTTAATTTTATTTAAATCTTTAATTCCTGGATATTTTTCTAATCCTGAATTTAAATCTAGTCCATAAAATCCTAATGTAGATGCTATAAAAATATTTTTTAAGTTTAAGCCACCTGCTAACATCATATCAGATACATGTAAATTATTAATTAAGTTCCAATCAAAATTTTTTCCAGTACCTCCGTTTTTATGATCTAGTATATATCGATCAATATTTATATTTTTATGAATGATTGTATTTTTATTCATTGATATAGATTTCCAAATACGTACATGATTAGGTAAAATTTTTTTTAAAATTTTAATAAATTCTTCGTTTTCCTGGCCATGTAATTGTACTGCATATAAATCAAGTTCATAAACCTTACTTAAAATATATTGAGGTTTTTCATTACTAAATACACCTACATATTTTAATAAATTTTTTTTTATAATTTTTTTACTTTGTTTATTATCAATGTATCGTGGAGATTGAGGAACAAAAATTAATCCTCCATAAACACATCCCATTTTTGCTGCTAATTTTGCAACATTATATTTTTTTAAACCGCAAATTTTATTTGCACCATAAATTATTTTTCGTGTAGAAAATTCTAAATTATTAGAACGCATTAAATGTGTTCCAATTAAAAATCCATCTACTGTATTACTTAATAAACGAACATTTTTATAATTATTTATACCTGATTCAGAAATAATAATTTTATTTTTAGGGATTAATGGAGCTAATTTTTTTGTATTATTAATATTAACAGATAAATCCTTTAAATTTCTATTATTTATTCCAATTATCGATGCGTTTAAAAGTAATGCGCGTTGTAATTCTTCATAAGTATGTATTTCTGTTAAAATTCCTAAATTCATACTTTTTGCAATTTTGGATAATTGTATATAAGTATTATCATCTAAAATAGATAGCATTAATAATATTGCATCTGCTTGATGATAACGTGCATAGTATACTTGATATGGATCAATAAAAAAATCTTTACATAATAAAGGTTTGTTTGTTTTAGTTCGTGCTTTTAATAAATATTTGAAATTACCTTTAAAAAATTTTTCTTCAGTAATAATAGATATAACATCAGCATATTTATTATAAATATTTATTATTTTTGAAATATTAAACTTAGTGTTAATAACACCATTTAATGGTGATGATTTTTTACATTCTAAAATAAATGATGGATGATTTTTTTTAAAACTATTTTCAAAAAAAAATTTTGATTTTTCAATTTTTTTATAAAATGAATGTAAAGGCATTCTTTTTTTATTATATTGAATCCATTGATACGTACCGTTTAATATTTTAGAAATTATATTTTTTTTCATAACATTATTTTAATTAAATAATTTACATAATTGAGATAGTTTAACAACAAATTTATATACTTGACCAGTATTAATAAAATTTAAAATATCTAATGTATTTTTACGGATATCATTATTACCTAATACTTTCATTAATAACGACACATTTATAGCTATTGTTTGTGTGTATATAGGTTCTCCTTGTCCTTTAAATAATTTTATAGTTTCTAAATAATTTTCTATTTTACTTTTTTTTGTAATATAAATTTTATGATGTTTTTTTAAACCAAAATCTTCAGGAGATAATATATATTTTTTTATTTTTTTATTTTTTAATTCAACAACAGTTGTATTGGAATGTAAAGTAGCTTCATCTATACCACCACTATGAACAATAATAACTCGTTTATATGGTAAACGTGATAATATTTTTGCATATATTAACATCAATTGAGGTTTATATACTCCGATTAATGCATGAGTTGGTTGTGCAGGATTTAATAAAGGGCCTAGTATATTAAAAATCGTTTTTATTTGTAATGAACTACGAATTTTAGAGACTGTATTAAAAATACCCAGATATTTATTAGCTAATAAAAAACAAATATTCATCTCATCTAGACATTGTCTGGATTGTTCAGGAGTAATATTAATATTGATATTTAATTGTTGCAATAAATTTGCAGATCCAAGTTGACTAGATGATCCAATATTACATATTTTTGCAATTTTGATACCATAACATGCAGCAACAATAGCACTAACAGTAGATATGTTAAAACTATTTTGTTGATCACCACCTGTTCCTACAATATCAGATATTATATTATTAGATTTTGGAAATGATTGAATATGTTGTGCTAAAAATGTTCTTGCACCAATAATTTCTTCATATGTTTCCGTTCGAGATGATAATATAGCTAATATAGATGCAATTTGCATATCATTTATTTCTTTGTTAAATATGCTTTTAAACAATGTGTAGCTTTCTAATTCATTCAAATATGTTCCATTATATATTTTTTTTAAAATTTTTTTCATATTTTTATATAAATTTGTTGAATAATAATTTTTTAAAATTTAAATAATACATTTAAAAAAACTTTATCTAATAATTAGATATACTTATATAACTGATATTTACTGTAAAATAGTATATATTTATACTATTAGAATTCGGTAATTTTTTATTTTTATTTATTTGAATATATGAATATTAATTAATATATTTTAATATTTAATTATATATTAAGTAAATAAAATAATTACATTAAATTTTTATTTAATTTATATTAAAAAATATTTATTATATTGCATATAATTGAATTAATTAATATAATTAATATATAAAATGATTAATAAATAAATATTTTATATTAAATATTTTATAATTATTTAATTATAAAAATTAATAAATCTTAATTATATTTATATAAATAATAACATTATTTTAATAAAAAAAAAATGTTTTTAAAAAATAATATATTTTAGTATATATTTAATATATATTAAAATAATTTGTATACATAAATATTAATGTAAGTTCACGTGTAATATATATATAAATATATATATTTTTATATATTTATATATATAGGAAATATTTTATGAAAGAAAGAATTCAAAAAATATTATCTAATTGTGGTTTTGGTTCACGACGCAATATTGAAAAAAAAATATGTAAGGGATTAATTAAAGTAAATGGAAAATCTATTTTTTTAGGACAAAGTTTTATAAGAAATGATATTCAATATATTTCATTAAATAATAAAAAATTTTTTTTAAAAAAAGAAATAATAAAAATTATTATTTATAATAAACCTATTGGTGAAATATGTACGAAAAAAGATACAGATAATAGAATTACTGTTTTTGATAAATTACCTAAATTATATAATTCTAATTGGATTAGTGTAGGTAGATTAGATATTAATACATCAGGTTTACTATTATTCACTAATCATGGAGAATTAGCGTATAGATTAATGCATCCAAAATATATGATTAAACGAGAATATTTAGTAAGAGTTTACGGAAAAATATCAAATAAAAAAATTTTAATTTTAAAAAATGGAATTAAAATAGGTAATTCTTTTTCTAAATTTTTGGATATTATTTGTTATAATAATCAAAAAAAAAATCAATGGTTTAAAGTTTCATTAGTACAAGGAAAAAAAAATGAAGTACGTTTATTATGGAATTCTATAGGTGTACAAGTAAATCGATTAATTAGAATTAGTTATGGTATAACTATACTACCTAAAAATTTAAAAACTGGAAATTTTGTAGAATTAAATTCTATTTATATAAATAGAATTTTTTGTTCAGTTAATTTAAAAAATAAATAATATTTATTTTTATTAATAAAATATTTATGATTATAAATAAATCATTTTTATTGACATATAGATTAATATTCATATATTCTGCATCAATAATAATGTAGCTATTCTAAATATAAAATATTTTTATAAATAAATATAACATACATATTATATTTTCAATCAATAAAATTTATATATATTAATTTTATATCAATTTTTGGTTTAAAATACGTGTTTTTTTTAAAATAAATTTTAGTATATTAACTTGTCCGACTAATAATATATTATTTTCAATATAATTATGTCCTCCAATAAAATCAGTTATCAATGCACCTGATTCTCTAATTTGTAATTCTCCAAAAGTAACACGCAAAGATTTTTCATTAAATCCAATATATGCATTAATTTTTCCAGAAGACAAGTAAGCTAAATCTAGAATAGAACATCCTGTTTGTCGTAAGGATATTTTTTCTTGTAAAAATTGCTGTATTAATGATGTATATAAATGAGTATTTTTTATATTTTTCTCTTTAAAATAAAGAGCTATAATTTTATTTTGAATGTTATTTTTATATTCACAACATCTAGTACGAAAACCATTTAATTGAGCGCCTTGACCTTTAATAGCTGTAAATAAATCATTTTTAATAGGATCATATATTACTGATATACATATTTTATTTTTTTCTTTTATAAGTATAGATAAACAGAAATGTGGAATTTTTTTAATAAAATTTATTGTTCCATTTAATGGATTGATTAACCATTGATAATCATGATTAATAATTTTTTTTTTAGAGCATACATTGATAATAGAATGTTTTGGGTATGATTGATGTATAATAGAAGAAATTGACAAAAATACTTTTTCTCGTATTTTATATATAAAATATAAAATCTTTGATTGTTCTGTAGTATATGTTATATTTTTTAAATCATAATATTGTGAAATAATTTTTCCACCTACTCGAATAGCTCTAACAGCTATATTTAATGCAGGATTCATATAGTAATTTTCTCGTATTTTAGCATTAATTTAAATATAATTATAAATAAAAATAATTTTTAATATAAAAATTGATCTATTTTTCCAATAAATTATTTATTATATACTTATTTTTAATAAATTTAAAAAGTTTATTTATATTTTAATATTCAAATAATGTTAATTAACATATTTTGGAAAATAATAATGTTAAAAACAAAGTTTTTATTAGAAAATAACAAAAAAAAAATAAATTTATTAGATTTAAATTTAAAAAAAATGATAAATTTTTTTCTACAGTTAGGAGAAAAAAAATTTAGAGCAATACAAGTTATGCAATGGATTTATAAAAAATATTGTATAAATTTTAATGAAATGAATAACTTAAGTTATATCTTAAAAGATAAATTAAAAAATATATCTACAATTCAGTTACCGAAATGTATAGAAGAACAAAAATCGAATGATGGAACAATAAAATGGAAATTTTTATGTAATACTAAATTTATTGAAACAATATATATTCCAGAAAAAAATCGTGCGACTTTATGTATTTCATCACAAGAAGGTTGTTCTTTAAAATGTGATTTTTGTGCTACAGGTAAATTAGGATATACTCGTAATTTACTAATTTCAGAGATTATTGGTCAAATTTGGTTTGTTATAAATAAAATACACCAACTGAAATTAAAAAATTATATATTACATCCGATAACAAACATTGTAATGATGGGAATGGGGGAACCTTTATTAAATTTACGAAATATTATTCCTGTTATAGATATTATTACACATAAATATGGTTTTAATTTTTCGAAAAATAAAGTAACTTTATCTACAGCTGGTGTTGTTCCTGCAATAAATAAAATTGCAGGTAAGATAGATATTTCGTTGGCTATTTCCTTACACGCATCTAACGATAATATCCGTAATATGATTATGCCAATTAATAAAATTTATAATATCAAAATGTTGTTATTATCAATTAAAAATTATCTAAGTAAATCTACTGCAAATCGTGGTATAGTAACGATTGAATATATTATGTTATTAAATATTAATGATAGCATGTTTCATGCTAAAGAGTTATCAGTTTTATTAAAAAATATACCATGTAAAATTAATTTAATTCCATGGAATCCTATTAAAAATTCTTTTTATAAATGTAGTAGTCATGAAAGAATCACTGCTTTTTTAAATTATTTAAAAAGTAAAGGTTTTATTATTACAATTAGAAAAAATAGAGGTTCTGATATTAATGCTGCTTGCGGGCAATTAATTGGAAAAAATATTTTTAAAAATTAATAAATTATAATGATATTTTTTATATTATTAGTTTTATAAAAATATCAATATTTTCAATGTATATAAATTTAATTAAAGTAATAATTTTAATATAGGAATATTAATATTTTATGGGTATAAAATATCAGTCAATTAGAGGTATGCATGATCTTCTTCCTGTTGATACTTATTATTTAAGTACAATTGAAAAAATTATAAAAAATATATTAAATAGCCATGCTTATTCTGAAATTCGTTTTCCAGTTGTTGAAAAAACACAATTATTTGAAAAAGCTATTGGAAATAACACTGATATTATCCACAAAGAAATGTATAATTTTTGGGATAAAAAACAACAAAAAATTTCTTTAAGACCAGAAGGAACAGTTAGTTGTATTCGTGCATGCATACAAAATAATATTTTTTATAATTCTAAGATTCAGAAATTGTGGTATCACGGTCCTATGTTTCGTTATGAAAGACCACAAAAAGGACGTTTTAGACAATTTTACCAATTAGGAGTAGAACTTTTTGGTTTGCAAAATTATATTATTGATTATGAAATTATTATGTTAACTATTAAGATTTGGCAAAAATTAAATTTATTAAAATATTTAAAACTAGAAATAAATTCAATCGGCCATATATCAGATAGAAAAAAATTTGCATTAGACTTAATAAATTTTTTTAAAAAAAATATCTCGCAATTGACTCAACATGAAAAAAATTTATTATTTACTAATCCTGTTCGTATTTTAGATAGCAAAAATACTGATATACAAAAATTATTAAAATCTGCACCTATCTTAAATAACTATTTAAATATAAATTCATATATGCGGTTTAAAAAATTATGTAATTTGTTAAAGCAATCAAAAATAGATTATAAGATAAACAATCAATTAGTTAGAGGATTAGATTATTATAATGATACTGTTTTTGAATGGACTTCAAAATATTTGGGATCGCAAAATACTATTTGTGCTGGAGGTCGTTATGATAATTTAGTAGAATATTTAGGCGGCAAAAAAAATTCAGCTATTGGTTTTGCAATTGGAATGGATAGATTGTTAATTTTAAAAAAAATATTTAATCCTAATTATTTTAAAAATTTCTTTATAGATATTAATGTTATTTTTTTAGAATCTATTTATTCAATATTTGCAATGTATATATCTGATAAATTACGTTTAATATGGCCTAAATTAAGAATAAATACTTCTTTACAATTATTTAAAAAAAATAGTCATAAAAATAAATCAAAAAAAATAGAATCAAATTTTATATTAACTTTGGAATCTAAAATGTTAAATATAAATAAAATTTCAGTTAAAAATGTATTTAAAAAAACAAATAAAATTATTTCAATTAATCGTATCTTTAAAAATCCATGTATTTTTATTAATTAATTAGATATTTTCAAATTATTTAAAAATATAATTAATACTTTAATATAAGTAAAATATAAATATGACAAATAAAACACTACAAAAAACAGATTTAAAAATTTGGAATTTAATTAATAAAGAGAGAATGAGGCAAGAATCATATATTAATTTAATTGCATCAGAAAATTACGTAAGTCCTGCTATATTGGAAACACAAGGTTCTTGTTTAACTAATAAATATGCAGAAGGATATATAGGAAATCGTTTTTATAATGGATGTAAAATTATTGATGATATTGAATCTATTGCTATTAATAGAGCAAAAAAATTATTTAATGTTGATTATGCCAATGTACAACCTCATTCAGGTTCACAAGCTAATTTTGCAATATTTCAAGCTTTATTAAAACCACAAGATATTATATTAGGAATGAATCTAAATCATGGTGGACATTTAACTCATGGATCAATTGTAAATTTTTCAGGAAAAATGTATAAATCTTATACATATGGTGTTAATAAAAAAGGTAATATAGATTATGATAATTTTAAATATCTGTCTATTAAATATCATCCTAAACTGATTATTGGTGGATTTTCAGCATATTCAGGAATATGTGATTGGAAATATATGCGTAAAATTGCTGATAAAATTAATGCATATTTTTTAGTAGATATTTCGCATATTGTAGGTTTAATTATAGCTGGATTATATCCAAATCCATTAGATTATGCTCATGTAGTTAGTACTACTACTCATAAAACTTTAGGTGGACCTAGAGGAGGTTTAATTATATCTAAAAATGGAAACCAACAATTATATTCAAAATTAGATGCATCTGTATTTCCAGGTAGTCAAGGTGGACCTTTAATGCATATTATTGCAGCTAAAGCAGTTGCTTTTAAAGAAGCCCTAAGTAAAAAATTTTTATTATTACAGAAAAATATTTTATTTTTTTCTAAAAAAATGGTTGAAATATTTTTAAAAAGAAAATTTACAATTATATCAGGAAAAACAGAAAATCATTTATTTTTAATAGATGTATCTAAACAAGGATTAACTGGAAAAGAAGCTAGTAATATTCTTGCTCGTGCAAGAATTATTGTTAATAAAAATACTATTCCTAATGATCATAATAATCCTTTTATAACATCAGGAATTCGTATTGGTACTCCAGCAATTGTTAAACGTAAAATCAAAATTGATGATGTGATTAAAATAACTAATTGGATATGTGATATATTAAATAATCCTTATGATTTATTACAAATAAAAAGTATTAGAAAAAAAATAAAAAAAATATGTAAAAATTATCCTATTTACAAAATGTAAATTGTATTTATTTTAAAAATTTTTATTTAAATTAAAAAATCATTATAATAAATATATTATATATAATAATGAATATAATTTTACTTTTAAAAAATACATAAATATTTTATGTTACATAATATATGTAACATAATTTTTTATTATATATATTTTAGATACTTTAAATATATAAATTATTTTATGTTTATATTACTATATCAGATAAAAATAAATATATATGAATATATATTTTATTTACTATCAATTATATAATCATTATTATTTATTATTCAGTTAATACCCATAAAGGATTTTTTCCTACAGATATCTCTTCTTGTACTGACAAATATCCAGTATTATGATTAATACGATATATCATCATAGTATTTGAAATTTCTCCTACCACTATTAATATTGTTCCATCTTTACTAATACAGAATGATCGAGGTTGTAATATAGTTTTATAAGTATATATATAGACTAAAAGACCTGTAATTCTATTAATACTAAAAAATGAAATAATGCTGTTAAATCGGTCACAGGCATATAGAAATTTTTTATTAGGATGAATATGAATATCTGATGCCCAAAAATCATGTTTTGGAGAATTTAATATTAATGAAATTGATTGTATTAACGTTAATATAACTAATTTTTTATTAATTAACCAAACATTAATAGTTCCATTTAATTCATTAATAGAATATAAATAAGGATTTGTTGGATGAAAAATAATGTGTCGTGGACCACTATTATATTCAGTATGTACAATATTTTTTAATATTATAGTAATAATGTTATTTTTTTTTAAATAAAATTTGTAAATATAAATTTTATTTTCTTTAAGAGCCGATACAAATATTAATTTGTATTTATGATGTATTTTAATACAATGACATCCTTGAATATTTTTAATGATATAATCAATATTATTAATTAGTCCAATCGAATTTAATAAACATACTTTAAATTCGTTTCCATGAAAAGATGCTACAAATAAAATTGTTTTATTTTTATTTAAAGAAATATAATTAGGTGAATGAAATACATTTGTTTCATGTATTTTTTTAAATTTATTATGTGGATACTGTTTATATGTAGTAATTTTATTACTTATTGTTTCTCCTACATATAATAATTTATTTTTTTTATTATATTTTAAAGATTGAGGTCGTCCAGTTGTAGTAAAAATAGATTTTTTTGATAAGATATAATCTTTTGTTATAGTCCAGTGTTCAATATGCTTATCAAGAGAACAAGAAATAAAAATATTTTTTTTCATATATTTTCCAATAAAAAGATATCTCAGTAAAACTATTTGTTTATAATAATATATAAAATTTTATACAAATATTGATATTGATTATTAATCATATATCAAATATTTTCAATTCATAAGAAAGTATTTTTATATATCAGATTTTATTTTCATTATTATAAATAATCTATTAAACAAAATAGTATTTATATAAAAAATAATATAATAAAATTATTTTTACGTAATTTTATAAAGTTCTAAAAATTAATTTTATATTAAAATCATTAATTAATATAAATATTAATTAATATAAAATAAATAGATAAACTAATGATATTTGATGATATCATATAAAAAATTTTTAACCCATAATAAACTCTTTTGATTATTATTAAATGATTGATAAAAATACAATTTATCATTTGATAATTTCCAATATTGTGGTTTTTTTATAATTTTTTTACATAACCAATTAATATTTAAAATATTTTTTTTATAAAAAAATATACATATTTTAGTAACATAAAATTTAATTTTTTTTATTCCTATTTCATAGGACATGATTTTTAATTTAGTTAATAAAAATAAATTTTCTGCATATTGTGGTAATTTTCCAAATAAGCTAGATATTTTATTTTTTACTTCTTTTAATTTTTTATTATTTTTAATACATGATATTTTTTTATAAAACATTAATCGAATATTAATATCATTAATATAATTTTCGGGTAAAATTGCTGATATACGTAACTTAATTTCTACATGCATATTATTAGAACTTAATTCACTAAGTGCAGTAGTATCGCGATTTTTTATAATTGTATTAATAGCATTATTTAAAAATTTTTTATATAATTCAATTCCAATAGTTTTAATGTGACCACTTTGATGATTTCCTAATAGTTCACCTACTCCTCTAATTTCGGAATCATATGTGGATAATGTAAAACCAGAACCTAAATTCGTAAAAGATTTGATAAGATTTAATCTTTTTTCTGCTTTTTCATTAATTTTTATATGATTTGATATAAAAAAAAATGCATAAGCCTGTCTTTCAGAACGACCAATGCGACCTCTTAATTGATGTAATTGTGATAATCCAAATTGATCTGCACGCTCTATGATCATAGTATTCACATTACTTATATGAATTCCAGTATCTATAATAGTAGTACATATTAGTACATCAAAAGATTTATTTAAAAATTTATACATAATTTTATATAAATCTTTACGATGCATTTTTCCATGACTAATTTGAATACGTGCTTCTGGTATTAATTTAGATAAATAATTTTTTTTTTCTTCGATATTCTTAATAACGTTATATATGTAATATATTTGTCCACCTCGATTTAATTCTTTAAGAATTGCTCTTCTTATAATTTTTGAATTAAAATTTTGAACAAAAGTTTTTATAGTTAAACGTTTCTTGGGAGGAGTAGATATAATTGATAAATCTCTAATTCCCAAAGAAGACATGTGAAGAGTTCTAGGAATTGGGGTAGCTGTTAATGTTAATACATCTATATTTATGTATAATCTCTTTATTATCTCTTTATGGTGTACACCGAAACGATGTTCTTCGTCAATAATAAGCAATCCTAAATTTTTCCATATTAATTTTTTTGATAGAATTTTATGAGTACCAATTAAAATATTTATTTGTCCGTTGTTTATTTTATATTTTATCAGTCGTTCTTCTTTTTTAGAAGTAAAACGCGAATATATATCAATATAATATGGATATTTAGAAAATCTGTTTTTAAATGTTTTATGGTGTTGTTGAGCTAATAATGTAGTTGGTACTAATAAAGCAACTTGTTTTTGATTATCTAAAGCTATAAAAGCAGCTCTCATTGCTATTTCAGTTTTTCCAAAACCTACATCTCCACATAATAATCTATCCATAGGAACTGGTTTTATCATATCATTGATAATTTCTTGAATAGATTTTTTTTGATCATCTGTCAGTAAATAAGGACATTGATTACAAAAATCTTTATATTGAAAGATATTTTTTTTAAAAGAAAATCCTGTTCGTAAACATCGATGAGATTTATTATCAATTAATTGAACAGCTACATCATAAATTTTTTTTTTTATTTTATTACTTTCTAATAACCATTTTTTACTACTTAAAGTATTTAATGGTACTTCTGACTGTATTTTAGAATTATATGAACTAATTAAATCAAGAGATGTAATAGGAACATATAATTTTGATTGATTAGCGTACATAATTACACAGTATTCTGTTACTATACCATTAGTATTTAAAGTACATAATCCAATGTATTTACCAATACCATATTTAATATGTACTACTAATTGATTTTTATGAAATATTTTTTTTTTTAAAATTAATTTAGAACAATTATTTATTTTATTATTTGTTAATATATTATGTTTCATTTAATAAATTTATTCCAATTTTATATAAAAAAAAATAATATATATCATTATTATTAAATAATATATATTATAATTATTAATAAATGAATATGATTTACTGTTAAATAATTTAATAAAATTATTTAACATATAAAATATTATTTTTTAAATAAAATTAATACTTATTAATTATTGTTTAAAAAATACTTATTATATTATATGAAAATTTTATATTGTATATAAAATATATAATATATTTATGTTTAAAAACAATATTATTAATATAATTATAGATCTGATTAAATATAAATAAAATTTGTTAATTTTGATATATTTTTATATATTAAAATATTTATTAAAAATAAATTTTTACAAAAATAAAAATACATATTAATTATTAATTATAAAAAATTATATATAAATAAATAATTGAATAGTATAATGTTATTATTTATTAGATATACATATTTAATATAGTATATATACTATATTGAAAATAATTTATAAATCCTTTAATATATATAAAATTAAAAAATTATTATTTTTTTTAAAATTATTATTTATAATATCAATAATAATTTTTAAAAGATCATTCTATATAAATAAAAAAATTTATAATTTTTAATTATACTAAGATATTCTTTTATTTTTATCTAAAATATATATATCTATTTTAGATAAATAAAAAATAATAATATTAAATATATATATTTAACTTTATTGGTAATCATTTTATATGAAAATTAAAGTTGCTATAAATGGATTTGGTCGTATTGGGCGAATGATATTTAGAATTGCTCAAAAAAAACCAAATATAGAAATAATTGCAATTAATGATTTATTAGATGCAAAATATATTGCATATATGTTGAAATATGATTCTACTCATGGTTTATTTTGTGGATCTATTATAGAAAAAAAAGATTATTTACTTGTAAATAATAAAAAAATTAATATTTTTTCTGAACGAGATCCTAAAAAAATAGACTGGAAGTCTCTTAATATTGACATTGTAATTGAATCCACTGGAATATTTTTAACTACTAAATCAGCTTCTCAACATATAGTAGCTGGAGCTAAAAAAGTCATATTAACCGGACCATCACAAGATGATACACCTATGTTTGTAAAAGGAGTAAATTTTAGCAAATATAATGGTCAAAAAATTGTTTCAAATGCATCTTGTACAACTAATTGCTTAGCTCCATTAGCAAAAATAATAAACGATGAATTTGAAATTATTGAAGGATTAATGACTACAGTACATGCAACTACAGCTACTCAAAAAACTGTAGATGGAGTTTCTCTAAAAGACTGGAGAGGTGGTAGAGGTGCTTTACAAAACATAATACCTGCATCTACCGGAGCAGCAAAAGCAGTAGGTAAAATTCTTCCTGAATTAAATGGAAAAATTACCGGAATTGCATTTAGAGTACCTGTTGCAAACGTCTCTGTAGTAGATTTTACTGTTAAGTTAAAAAAACAAGTAAGTTATACAGATATATGCGCCGCAATTAAATTAGCTTCTAATACTTATATGAAAGATGTTGTTGGATATACTGATGAAGCAGTAGTTTCTAGCGATTTTAATGGATCATATTTAACATCAATATTTGATGAAAAAGCTGGACTAGCATTAAATAAAGATTTTGTAAAATTAATATCATGGTATGATAATGAAATAGGTTATTCTACAAAAGTATTAGATTTAGCTGAATGGATTTCATCTCGATAATGTTATTTGTTTATATATATTTAATATAAAATATTATATATTTAAATTTTTTAAATATGTTCTGACAGTATTCAATAATATTTATTTTGATACTGTCAAATATTTATTATTCATATAAATTATAATAATAATTATAGATTTTTATTTTTAAATCAATTAGTTTTTCATTTAGCTAATTTATTTTTAGAATATATAATATTAATTTCTGAGTTGACTAATTTTAACCATTTTTTGATACGTTGGTATGTTAAATGAGATTGATTATCTTCATCAATTGGTAATCCAAAAAAATGTGTTTTATTTTTTTGAGCTTTAGAAAATTCAAAAGAATAATTTATTATTGGCCAAAAACCAACAAATTGAACATTTTTTTTTTTTAAAAAATGATACATAATTCCAATAGAATCACAAAAATATTCTGAATAATCTTCTTGATCGCCGCATCCAAAAAGAGCAACAATTTTATTGTTTAAATTGATTTTGTTTAACGTATGCAACGATTCTTCCCAATCACATTGTAATTCTCCGTAATACCATGTAGATATTCCTAAAAATAAAATATTAAAATTTTCCATTTTTTTTAATGAAGAATTAGAAATATCAAATACGTTAGATTGACTTATTCCTATATTTTTTTGTATAATATAAGAAATTTTTTCTGTATTTCCAGTGTCACTACCGTAAAAAATACCTATTTTTTTCATTTTTACCTTCTTAATAAAACATTAATATATACTAAAAAATATTTTTATAAAAATAAATTATTCTATTTATAGAAATAAATAAATAACATTTATTAATATATTTTATTAAATAAATAAATTAGTAAGTTATAAAAATATTTTGTTTATATGATTTTTATATTATATAATAATAATTATCGATAAGATAATTTTTTAGCTATTAAATAAATTTTATTATTAATAATATCATAAAATTTTTATAATAATTTTATTATATTATAATAATAAAATATTAAATTATTAATTTTTTGTATTTTTATAATTATTATTACAATAATTTATTAAATTAATATTTATAATAAAATTTATATCAAAATTAATTTTTTCAACGAACAATTAATCAAATAAAATAATACCTTTATTTTTAAATTTTAATATATAAATCATCGTATAATTTAAATAATTTATATTTTATATATATGAATATTATTACTATTCACTATTATTAGTGATAAAAACTAGAATAAATATTCTCTATTAATAGAGAAATATTATTATTTTTATAATATAAAAATTATTATTAAAATAATTTTATTAAAATAAAAAATAATATTTTATATATAAAAATTATATAAAAATATATTAAATAAATATAAAATAAAAATTAAATATACTAATATTCAAGTTATTTTTAAATATAACAAAATATTCATTATTAATTAATATAAAAATTAATATATTACTATTCTTAAAAAGAAAATATTAAATTTTTATATAAATAAATATTTTTACAAATATATAAACTTATAAAAATACAGAGTATTATAATATGAATAACTTTTTTCTTGAACAAATAATTAATAAAAAATTAAATAGTAATAAATATAAAAATGATTATACACCTAACGGTTTACAAGTAGAAGGACGATCTGAAATAAATAAAATTATTACAGGTGTAACTGCTTGTCAAAATCTTTTAAAAATAGCTATACAACATAATGCTGATGCAATTATCGTACACCATGGTTATTTTTGGAATAATCAAGATAAAAGAGTTTTAGGGATGCATAGACATCGTTTAAAAACATTATTATCAAATGATATTAATTTATATAGTTGGCATATACCTTTGGATGTACATCCTAAATTTGGAAATAACGTTCAATTAGGAAAATTATTAAATATTAATATTAATAATAATATTAATCCATACGTATTACAGGGACAATTTAAAAAGAAATATACAGTTACATCATTAATTAATATGATAAAAAAAAAATTAAATCGAACTCCATTTCATTATGGTAAAACAGGTCCTAAATACATTAATAATGTAGCGTGGTGTACCGGAAAAGGACAAAATTTTTTTCATCAAGTAACAAATTTAAATATTGATGCGTATTTAACAGGAGAAATTTCAGAAGAAACTATCCATATTGCAGAAGAAAATAATATACACTTTTTTTCTTTAGGACATCATGCTACAGAAAAATCAGGAATTTATTTATTAGGAAAATGGTTATCTCATCAATACCATAATTTACAAATTAAATTTATTGATGTATACAATCCAATTTAATAGTAGAAAAAATCTATTAAATTTTAATGTATCATCAACTATATTATTTATATAAAATTAACATGACAAATAAAAAAAAAATATATTTACATAATAACGGATGGCTATACGCAAATAATCAATCATTTCTAGAAAATATTTATAAAAAATTTCTATCTAATTCAAAATCATTAGATATATATTGGAAAAATATATTTGATACTTTATCAAATAAAAAAAATATAAAAAAAGATATTTTTAACCAAAAATTTTTTGATTATAAACATGATGTTTTAATAGAAAATTCAAAAAATTTAGCATTTAGTAATCATTCTATATCATTAAAAGAAAAATTTTTAAATCTTATAAATGCCTATCGAATATACGGACATTATATATCAAATACAAATCCACTTACATATCATAATAAAAAAAAAAATATTCCTGAATTATCTTGTTTATTTTATAATATCAAAAAAGAAGAGCTAAATAATTTAATAAATTTTGATTTTTTATGTTTTAAAAAACAAAATAACTCTTTTAAAGAAATATATTTATATTTTAAAAAAAAATATTCTAGTTATATTGGTTTTGAATATATGCATCTAAATAATATAGATGAAAAAAAATGGTTACAACATTATATTGAAACTAATCATATTTCAAGACTATTATCTGATAAGGAAAAAAAAAATATATTATCAGATTTAATTCGATCTACTTCTTTTGAGCAGTTTATTCATGCTAAATTTCCAGGTCATAAAAGATTTTCATTAGAAGGATGCGATATCCTAATACCTGCTTTAAAAAGAATTATAATGTTTTGTATGCAAAAAAAAACTAAAAAAATATTTTTAGGGATGGCTCATCGTGGTAGATTAAATGTAATGTATAATATTTTACATCATAATGTTTTACATATGTTTAAAAATGATTCTCAATCATTTAAAAATTACCAAGGTACAGGAGATGTTAAATATCATATAGGTATCAAAAAGATTATTCGTAAAAACAAACAAGAAATTGAAATTAATTTATTAGATAATCCCTCTCATTTAGAAATAATAAATCCAGTTGTTATGGGTTATTGTAAATTTTTTATAGACAATAAGCAATATATAGATAATCCCATATCTATAATGATACATGGTGATGCTGCTTTTATAGGACAAGGAGTAATACAAGAAACATTAAATATGTCTCAAGTTCCTGCATATAACGTTTTTGGAAGTATACACATCATTATAAACAATCAAATAGCATTCACTACTTCTAATACAGAATATTTAAGAACTAGTTTTTATTGTACAGATATTGCTAAAATGATTGATTCGCCAATTTTTCATGTTAATGCTGATCGACCAGAAGAAGTAATGTTTGTAATTACATTAGCATTAAAATTTAGATATTTATTTAAAAAAGATGTTTTTATTGAATTAATATGCTATAGAAGATTAGGTCATAATGAAGTAGATGATCCATTTATAACACAACCTAAAATGTACTCTATAATTCAACAACATGAACGTATTTGTATACTGTACTCTAAAAAAATAATTAATATATTAAATAATAATAATATTTCTTATAAAGAATTATATACTTATTTTAAAGATAAATTATCAAAAAAATCAAAAAAATCTTATACAAAATCACATATTTCGATATTATCACATAATAAAAAAAATTCAGTAAATTATTTAATCACTAAAAAAATTAATTTTAATAATTTCAGTAAAATAGCAAATGAATTATTCACGTTACCTAAAAATTTATTAATACATCCACAAATAAAAAAAATTTTTTTAAATCGCATACAAATGGCTAATAATGAAATTCCATTAGATTGGGGGTCAGCTGAAAACTTAGTTTATGCAACTTTAATGTATCATGGTATTACATGTCGATTAACTGGAGAAGATGTAAGAAGAGGAACATTTTGTCATAGACATGCTACTGTTGTTTGTCAAAAAAAAAATACCGTATATATTCCTTTACAGAATTTATCGAATCTTAAAGGATCATTTTATATTTGGGATTCAGTTTTATCGGAAGAAGCTGTACTAGCATTTGAATACGGATATTCTACAGTATCCCATGCATTATTAAATGTTTGGGAAGCACAATTTGGTGATTTTTCAAATGGTGCACAAATAGTTATTGATCAATTTATATCTTCAAGTTTACAAAAATGGGGTCATTCCTCTTCTATAGTAATTTTATTACCTCATGGGTATGAAGGACAAGGACCTGAACATTCATCAGGGCGAATAGAAAGATATTTACAGTTATGTGCTCAAAATAATATTAAAATTTGTATGCCTACTACAGTATCTCAGTGGTATCATATTTTATTAAAACAAGGAATTAATTCTGATAAAGTTCCATTAATTATTTTTACTCCAAAATCATTATTAAGAAATCCATTGACATTTATTTATGTAAAAAAATTATTAAAAGAAAAATTTCATACTATATTATTAGATCCATTAACAAATAATCAAAAATTCATATCTCGTATTATTTTCTGTTCAGGTAAAATTTATTACGAACTATTAAATTTTTATAATAAAAATAATATTAGCAATACTGCAATAATACGTATTGAACAATTATATCCTTTTCCACATTTATGTATAAATAATATTTTAAATAAATTTACTAACATAAAATATTTTATATGGTGTCAAGAAGAACCTATGAATCAAGGTGGTTGGACATATATTTATTTTTATTTTAAAAAATATATCTTAACAAAATATAATCAAATACCTTTAATATACATTGGTCGACCAAAACTATCTTCTACAGCTGAAGGAAATTTTATAGATCATCAGATACAGCAAAAAAAAATTATAAAATCAGCATTTTTTACATTAGAATAATAAATTATAAGCGAAAATTATGAATAAAAATATTAAAATTTTAGCTCCAGATTTACCTGAATCAGTTAATAATGCAATTATGTTAAAATGGCACAAAAAAATAGGAGATATTATAAAAGAAGATGAGTTAATTGCTGAAATTGAAACTGATAAAATAATATTAGAAATTTCATCTCCATCTACTGGCATTTTAAATAAAAAACTATTCAAAGTAGGTCAAAAAATAAAATCTAGAACTATAATTGGATATATTCAATCAACTTCTTTAAGTAAAAAAAAAAATATAAATACCAATGAACCTATAAATAGAGATAAAAAAGTATATTTCTTTACACCTAAAATGCGCAGATTAATTTCAGATAATAAAATTAATACATTAACTATTAAAGGTATTAAAACACACGGAAAAATTAATAAAAATAAATTCATTATAAATAATATATATAAAAAAAATACATCAGAAAATAATAAAAAAATAAATAAAACACCATTTTCAGAAAAAAATATTCATAAAAACTTATGTCAAGATATTCGCTCTTCTCGTCGTATCACTATGAGTCCATTACGACAAAAAATTTCAGAAAGATTATTATCAACTACTCAAAATACAGCCATGTTAACCACTTTTAATGAAGTTAATATGAAACCAATTATGCTAATAAGGAAAAAATATAACAATATTTTTCAAGATAAATATAATAATAAATTAGGTTATATGTCTTTTTATATAAAAGCAGCAACACAAGCATTAAAAAAATTTCCAGATATTAATGCATCTATCGAAGGTACTGATATTATATATCATGATTATTACGATATTAATATAGCTATATCTACACCTAGAGGATTAATTACACCAATTTTAAAAAATACTGATCATTTATCTATGTTTGAAATTGAAAAAAAAATAAAAAATTTTTCTAATTTAGGTCAATCTGGAAAACTACAATTGGAAGATTTAGAATCTGGTACATTTACTATTACAAATGGAGGTGTTTTTGGTTCTTTACTATCTACTCCAATAATTAATCCACCACAAGTAGCTATATTAGGTATGCATAATATTAAAAATAGACCAGTTGTATTAGATAATAAAATTAAAATATATCCTATGATGTATTTAGCTTTATCATATGATCATCAATTAATTGATGGAAAACAAGCAATAGAATTTTTAAATTATATAAAAGACGTTATAGAAGATTTTTCTCGAATTATAATTGATGTTTAATATATAAATTATTTATAATTAATTTATTATTACAATATTCATGATTAACGCAACAAATATTTATTTTACAATACATGATATAATAAGTTTTATTTAAAAAATTAATTTATTTAGTATATAAATAAATACAATATATTTATTATTAATTTAAATAATATGATTATTATCATATAAAATATATATTAATAGTTAATAAAATTATTAATAATATAACAATATATAAAATATATAGGTAAAAAATGAATACTAAAAAAATAGTTTTGATGAGACATGGAGAAAGTCAATGGAATCAATTAAATCAATTTACCGGATGGAAAGATATTAAATTATCTAAAACAGGAAAAGAAGAAGCATTATATGCTGCTAAACTATTAAGAAAAAATAAATTTTTTTTTGATATAGCTTATACATCCGTATTAAAAAGAGCTATTCAAACATTATGGATAATTTTAAAAAAATTAGATTATATGTGGATACCAGTATATAAATCATGGAAATTAAATGAACGAAATTATGGAGCTTTAGAAGGATCAAATAAAGAAGAAATAATAAAAAAATATGGAAAAGAAACAGTTCAACTTTGGAGAAGAAGCTTTAAAGAAATTCCACCTAAAGCTAGTATTTCTGATATAAATTATCTAAAAAATGATAAAAAATATAAAAAAATAAAACAAGAAAAAATTCCATCTTCTGAAAGTTTAGAAATGACATTTAATAGAGTAATTCCATTTTGGAAATCAAATATTATTCCGCAAATACAAAAAAATAAAAAAGTTATCATTGTAGCTCATGGCAATTCATTACGTGCATTAATAAAATATTTAAATAAAATTAATGATGTTGATATAACAAAATTAGATATTTCTACAGGGTCCCCTATTATATATGAATTTTCTAGCGAAATTAAACCATTAAGATATTATTATTTATAAAAATATTATTTTAAAAATAATTTTTAACAATTATCAAAATAATTACTATTATTACTTATTTCATGATATATATTTTTATATAGTATATATCAATTTTATTGATATTTATTAAATTTTAGATATTCAGCAATAATTCTATATATTATAAAAAAATAATTTTTATTTATATTAATTTATATTAAACATCAAGGTTACACAATTATAATGATTAAAAAAATAGGAGTTTTAACAAGTGGCGGTGACGCTCCTGGAATGAATGCAACAATACGATCTATAGTGTATACAGCATTAAATAACAATTTGGAAGTACTAGGTATAAAGAATGGATTTCTAGGTTTATATGAAAATACAATGATACCTTTATACAAAGAAAGTGTTGCACATTTAATTAATAAAGGCGGAACTTTTTTAGGATCTTCTAGATTTTTAAATTTTCGATTAAAAGAAATACAAAAAATAGCATTTTGTAATATTTTAAAAAGAAAAATTGATGTATTAATTATCATTGGAGGTAATGGATCATATATAGGGGCTCAGTGTTTAACTGATATGGGTATTCCTTGTATTGGTATTCCGAGTACTATTGACAATGATGTACCCGGAACAGATTATACTATAGGGTATTTTACGGCGTTAGAAACCGTAGTAGGTTCTATTGATAAATTACGAGATACTACATCTTCACATCAAAGAATTTCTATAATTGAAATTATGGGTCGTTATTGTGGAGATTTAACACTATTATCTTCTATTGCTGGAGGATGTGAATTTATTGTTATTCCTGAAATAATTTATAAAAAAGAATTATTATTATTAGAAATACAGAAAAGTATTAAAAAAGGTAATAAACACGCAATAATAGCTATTACTGAACATATATGCGATGTATATGAATTAGCTAAATATATTCAAAAAAATACTAATCAAGAAACACGGGCAACAGTATTAGGACACATTCAGCGAGGAGGAATACCTGTTGCATACGATAGAATTTTAGCATCTCGTATGGGTATATATGCAGTACAATTACTTTTGAAAAAAAATAAAGGAAAATGTATAGGAATCATAGATAATAAAATAGTTCATCATGATATTAAATATGCATTACAATATATGAAAAAATCATGCAAAAAAAACTGGTTACATACAATAAAATATCTTACTAATTAAAACTGTTTTAATTATATAAACATTAGTAATATAAATAAGTGCCGGTGATCCGGCGCTTAAAAATATATAACTTTAAATTTATTACATTTTATAAAAATATTTAATAATATATATTTTAATATAAACAATATTTTTATTATAAAAATAATTATTTATTAAGGTAAAAAATAAATTTTTTAATTTTTATTAAAATTTTTAAAAAAGTTTTTTTAGTAAATATTAAATATTTATTATTTTTATAATTTTAGTGAATTCTTCAATTTTTAAGGAAGATCGTCCCAATAAAAACCCATCAATGTCTTTTTGTTGAATAAGATTTTTTGCATTCTCTTTTGTTACTGATCCTCCATATTGAATAAAAAAATTTTTAATTTTATTATTTGTTTGGTTAATTATGTATTGACGTATAAAGTTAGCAACAAATTGTGCTTCTTGAGGTGTAGCTGAAATTTTAGATCCAATTGCCCATACAGGTTCATAAGCAATAATAGAGTTATTAAATGCTTGGATACCACATACTTCAAAAATTAAATCTATTTGTTTTTTGCATATATTTATAATATTATTATCTATTTTTTCTTGTTTAGTTTCTCCTATACATAAAATAGGAATTAAATTTTCTTTTTTTAATAAAAAAAATTTATTAGCAATCATGTGATTTGTTTCTTTATGATTTAATCGTCTTTCAGAATGACCAATAATTACATATCTTATACCTAAATCTTTTAACATAATAGGAGAGATTTCTCCTGTAAATGATCCATAAAGATGATTATCAGTATTTTGTGCCCCTAAAAAAAAGTTTTTATTATCGGAAAAGAATATATTTTGTGTCAAATAAGAATATAAAATAGGTAAAGATATAACTACCGTGCATTTTTCATTATAATCTATTAAAAATTTATTTAATAATTTTAAAAAATTTTTAATAGATTTTTTAGTACCATTTAATTTCCAATTACCTACAATAATCGGTTTAATCATTTTATTACACCTTATAAGCAATTATTAGAGTTTGATATACTCAAAATAATTGCTAATTATATAAATTATTTATTGAATGACATCAGTTTCTATTTATTTTATAAAATTATATAATTTTAAATATTCTGATGAATATAATTTGTTCGATCTCTTAATTGTTTCCCAGGTTTAAAACGAGGGATATATTTTTCTTTTAAATAAATTTTTTGACCTGTTTTAGGGTTTCTACCTACTCGAGCGCATCGATAATTCAATGAAAAACTACCAAATCCCCTAATTTCAATTCTATTACCTTTTTCTAGAGAGAAAACCATATATTCTAAAATATTTCTTACTAAAAATTTAATAATTTTTGCTGAAATATAAAATTTTTTTTTAGTAATTCTTGTAAATAATTCTGATTTTGTCATATATCCTCTAAATAAAAATAAAATAAAAGAAATATTTTAATATTTTAATTATTATTTTAACTTTTTGCATCTTCAAACGCTTGTGTCATAATATTATCAACATTATTAGAATCAATTAATTTTTCTTTTAATGTTTTTTTTTGTATATTTTTTAAATTAACTTCTTCGGTAATAGAAACATATACAATTCTATTTTTTTTATCAAATCCTATAATCTGTGTTAATAAATTATTTCCAATAGATAATTGAGATATATATTTTTGACGATATTCAATAGGAATATTAGTTATCTTTAAACATCCCTGAATCCCTTTTTCTATATTTAATAATATTGCTTTTTCTTCAATTAATTGAATGACACCTGAAACTATTGTATTTTTTTTATTTTTTAAAATATATTTATGAAATGGATCTTCCTTAAGTTGTTTAATTCCTAAAGAAATACGCTCTCTATCAGAATCTACCTGTAAAACAATCGCTTCTATATTTTGACCTTTTTTATATTTTTGTACGGATTTTTCTCCCGTTGTAAACCACGATAAATCTGATAAATGAACCAAACCATCTATTCCACCCTCTAAACCTATAAAAATTCCAAAATCAGTAATAGATTTAATCTTACCTTGAACTTTGCATTTTTTATTATTTTTTTCAGCAAATATTTTCCAAGGATTAGTTTTACATTGTTTAATTCCTAACGAAATACGTCGTCTAATTTCATCTATATTTAAAATAGATATATGTATTGTTTCTCCAGATTTTACAACTTTAGAAGGATGAATATTTTTATTTGTCCAATCCATTTCTGAAACATGAACTAATCCTTCTACACCTTCTTCAATTTCTACAAAACAACCATAATCTGTCAAATTTGTTACACGTCCAATATGTTTACTTCCTTCCGGATAACGTTTCGAAAGATTTATCCATGGATCTATTCCTAATTGCTTTAATCCTAAAGATACTCGTGTTTTTTCTTCATCAAATTTTAATACTTTTACTTGAATTTTATCACTAATTTTTACTATTTCACTGGGATGTTGAACTCTTTTCCAAGCCATATCAGTAATATGTAATAATCCATCTACACCTCCTAAATCAATAAAAGCTCCATAATCTGTTAAATTTTTTACTACTCCAGTAATAATATTACCTTCTTGTAAATTTTTTAATAATTGATCACGTTCAGCACTATTATCCGATTCAATAACAGCTTTACGTGAAACTACAACATTATTTCTTTTTTGATCTAACTTAATCACCTTAAATTCTAATTCTTTTCCTTCTAGATGCGAAGTTTCCCTAATAGGTCGAATATCTACTAAAGAACCCGGTAAAAAAGCTCGTATATCATTTAATTCAACAGTAAAACCACCTTTTACTTTTCCATTAATTATACCAATTACATTATGACATTCTATATGAGCTTGTTCTAATTTGATCCAAGATTCATGTCGTTTAGCTTTTTCTCTTGATAAAATAGTTTCACCAAAACCATCTTCCATAGAATCTAAGGAAACATCTACTATATCTCCTATTTTAATTTCTAAAAGACCCTTTGAATTTCTAAATTGTTCTACTGGAATAGAAGATTCTGATTTTAATCCAGCATCTACTAAAACCACATCATTGTTTATGGATACTATGGATCCTTTAATAATTGATCCAGGACGAGTTTCTATATATTTTAATGATTCTTCAAATAATTCCGCAAAAGATATTGTCATATAAAATGTTCTATCAATATAATATTATGAAGGTTTAAAATAAAAATTTTAAAAATAAATTAAACATGCATAAAAAAGTCAATAAAAACCATTTATTTTAAAATGGGGTTTAGTATAAATATATATATTAATTAATATATATGTATTATTTAATACATATATATTAATAATAATTTTATACATAAAAATTATTATTAATAAATAAAATTCTATAAAATTATTAAAATAATATAACAATATTTTTTATAATCAATATATATTTAAATAAATATTTAACAAATAAAAATTACATATTTGAAATAATTTATATAAAAAAAAATATATATAGATACATATCAGATATATATCTATTTTTAAAAATTTTATTTAAAAAATACAAATATATATCATATACGTATATAATTTTAACTTTATATAATAACTTCTATACAAATAAATAATCAAGCTATTCTTAATTATAGTATTATTTTATATTTTTTTTATATAAAAATATAAAATTAATTACTCATAATCAGGTAATTTTATAAATAAATTTAAAATTATAAATTTTTTGAATATTGACATATTGAATGAAATTTTTCAAAAAAAGATGGAAATGTTTTATTTACACAAGTTGGATTTAATAAAGTTACAGGTACACCAGATAAAGCAATAAGAGAAAAACACATAGCAATTCGATGGTCATTATAAGTATCAATAGTAGCATGTAAAAATTTTTTTACTGGATGAATAACAATAAAATCTTTTCCTTCTTGTACATTAGCGCCAATTTTTCTCAATTCAGTAGTCATAGCGTATAAACGATCTGTTTCTTTAACCCTCCAATTATATATATTTTTAATATAAACTAATTGATCAGAAAATAATCCTAACATAGCAATTGTCATGGCTGCATCTGGAATATGATTACAATCCATCGTAATACCAAATAAATTATTTCTTTTACAAATTAAAGAGTTTCCTTTCCAAATAATAGTAGCTCCCATTCTTTCCAATACATTAATAAATGCTATATCTCCTTGGATACTATTTTTTTTTATATTATTAATTTTTACATGACCACCTTTTATAGCAGCAGCCGCTAAAAAATAAGTAGAAGAAGATATATCACTTTCTACTAAGTAATCTTTAGGAGATATATATTTTTGATTTCCTTTTATATAAAAATATTTATAATTATCTGAAATTTTTACTGTAATTCCAAAATTTTCCATTAATTTAATAGTTAAATTAATATATGGTTGAGATACTAAAATATCTTTTATAATAATAGTTGTATCTAATTCAGCTAACGGAGCTAACATTAACAATGAACTTAAAAATTGACTAGAAATAGTTCCATCAACTGTTATTTCTCCTCCTTTAAAACCTCCTTGTATATATAAGGGAGGATATCCTATTTTGTTTGTATAATCAATAATTGCTCCTCCCAAACGTAGTGATTCTACTAAATGACTAATTGGTCTTTCTTGCATTCTTGTATCGCCAGTCAAAATAATTTGATTATTTTTTAATGATAATGCTGCTAATAATGGACGCATAGCAGTTCCAGCATTACCCAAATATAATGTGATTTTTTTTTTAACATATAGCGATCCAGATACACCCTGTATTATACATTCCATTTTATTTTTATTTAAATGATACTTAATGCCTAATTGAGATAATGCGTTTAACATATACTTGACATCATCACTATATAACAAATTTTTTATAACTGTTTGTCCGGAAGATAAAGCTGATAATAACAATACTCGATTTGAAATACTTTTCGAACCAGGTAAATTTAACTCACCATTAATATAATTAACTGGTTTTAAGGTTATACTATTTTGCATATTAAAAATGATCCTACAATAAAATAATAAAAATATATATAAATATATTTGTTGATATAAATTTTAACCAAATTTTTTCTCAAAATACTTCATAAAATCAATAAGACGTTTTATGCCTTTTATAGGCATAGCATTATAAATTGACGCTCTAATACCTCCTACTAATGAATGACCTTTTAAACCATATAATCCATGTTTTTCAGCTATATTAACAAATAAATTTGTTAATTCTTTTTTTTGTAAATGAAAAGTAACATTCATACGTGATTGATTAACAGGAGAAATATAATTTTTATAGAAATTAGTAGAATTTAAATATTTATATAAAATTTGTGCTTTTTTTGTATTACTTTTTTCTATAAAATCTAATCCTCCTAAATTTTTTATCCACCTAAATACTAATCCTGCAACATACCATGAAAATACACTAGGAGTATTTAACATAGAATTTGATTGAGCTAATAAATTATAATCTAGAATTGAAGGAGATTGATGATTAGAAAATTGTAATAAATCTTCACGAATAATTACAAGTGTAATTCCAGCAGGACCAATATTTTTTTGAGCACAAGCATAAATAATACCATATTTTTTAATGTTAATTTTGCGTGATAAAATAGTAGAGGAAAAATCACCAACTATAATTTTATTATTTAAAACAGGTTCTTCAAAAATTTCTATTCCTTCAATTGTTTCATTTGGACAATAATGTACATATGTATTTTTAGACGATACTTTCCAATGTTGAACAGATTTAATATAAACTTGATTATCTTTAGTTAATCTTCGTACATTAATAAGATTAGGATTACAGTATTTTTTTGCTTCTTGAAAAGCACATAATGACCAATATCCACTATTAATATAATTAGGTTGTATAAATTTTTTCGTCAAATTTAATGGTATAGCAGAAAACTGACCTCGCGCTCCCCCGTGACAAAATAATATACGATAATTTTCAGGAATATTAAGAATATTCCGTAAATCTTTCTCAGCTTTTAAAGTAAATTTTATAAATTTTGAACTACGATGACTAATTTCAACAATTGAAGATTTTGAATCATTCCAATTAAGAAAATTTTTTTTTATTTCTAATAATATTTCTTTTGGAAGAATAGCTGGTCCAGGATTAAAATTATATATATCTAACATATTTATCACCAATCTTATTCTATTTTTTAAAAAAATAATAATTTAGTACTTTTATTAATTAAATTATTTTTAATTAATTAAACTAAAAATTTCATACCATTCATGTATGGATATTGTAATACTTCTGGAATAGCAATGTTTCCATCTGAACACTGAAAATTTTCTAAAATAGCAGCTAAAGTTCTTCCAACAGCTAATCCAGAACCATTTAATGTATGTAAGAAAAAATTTTTTTTATTATCGTTATCTTTATAACGAGCATTAATTCGTCTAGATTGAAAATCACCTACCATAGAACATGAAGATACTTCTCGATATAAATTTTGAGCAGGTAACCATACTTCTAAGTCATATGTTTTTTGAGATGAAAACCCAAGTTCTCCTGTACACAATAAAATTTTTCTATATGGTAATTGCAATAATTTCAATATTTTTTCTGCATGTTGTGTTAATTTTTCTAGCGTACATTCAGATTCTTCAGGACGTACAACTTGTATTATTTCGACTTTATCAAATTGACGATTTCGAATTAATCCTTTAACATTTTTTCCGTAAGTATTTGTTTCTGCTCTAAAACAAGAACTAAGTGCAGTAAATTTTAATGGTAATTTTTTCGACGAAATAATCGTATCATTTATCAAGTTAACTAACGGTACTTCAGATGTCGGTATTAAAAATAAATTACTATATTTCTTTTTTTTATTATTATTATGCATAGTATATGTATGAAATAAATCTGTTTTAAATTTTGGTAATTGACCAGATCCAATCATACAAGTATCTCTCACAACAGTTGGTACATATACCTCCTCATATCCATTAATTTTTGTTTGTACATCTAACATAAATTGTCCTAAAGCTCGATGTAATCGAGCAATTAAACCTTTCATAATTACATATCCAGAACCTGATATAATAGAAGAAGCTTTCCAATCAAATCCTTGTAATTTATTACCAATTTCTATATGATCCATAATAGAGAAATTATATTTATTTTTTTTTCCCCAATAATAAATTACTTTATTGTGCTTTTCATTTGTACCTATTGGTACATTATAATACGGTACATTAGGAACAACTAATAACATTTTATATATTTTATTTTTTATTTTTTCTAATTTTTTTTTTAAAAAATTAACATAAATACGCGAATTAATTAACTTATCTTTAAAATCATCGCAATTATAATAAATTTTTTGTCTATATATTAAATGTTTTGATAACCTTTTGTGTTCTGATATTTTATTTTCGCTATTTATTTGTAATTTTTTACGTTTTTTTTCTAACTTTTTAAATTTATCTATATTTAATATATAATTTCTTTTCTTTAATTGATCTTGATAAAAAGAATAATTTTTCTTAATTTCATTAAAGTTTAACATAGCATCTATAATTTTCCATTATATTGATTTTTAATAAATCCTTAATATTTATTGAATAATGATTTAACACATAAAAGATTATTTTTATAAAAATTATTATAGAAAATATATTTTCTATATTTTTATTTTATAATAAAAACTATATATAATAAACATATACTATATATAATAATCATTATAGATAAATAAAAATATTATAAAAATAATATTATATAAAACAGCAATTCTATTATTATACACAAATCTTGATTTTATTATATTAACTAATTTGAATTTAAAGGTTCAATATAAAAACATTATAAATCGGAAAAATTTATGAAAAAAATAAATAAAAAATACACAAAATTAGTTATTATAGGATCAGGCCCAGCTGGATATACATCTGCAATTTATGCCGCTCGTTCTAATATTAATACTATATTAATCACTGGACCTCAACCAGGAGGACAGTTAATAAAAACCAATGAAATAGAAAACTGGCCTGGTGATTATGATAATATTAGTGGTAGTAAATTAATGGATCGTATGCTACATCATGTAAATAAGTTTTCTATTCATATTATTCATGATATCATTGAATCTGTAAATTTTCAAAATCGTCCATTCGAATTAAATGGACAAGAAAATAATTATTTTAGTGATGCTGTAATTATAGCTACAGGTTCTTATACAAAGTTATTAAATATTTCTTCTGAAAATTTATATATGGGAAAAGGAATATCAACATGCGCTATATGTGATGGATTTTTCTATAAAAACCAATTTATAGCAGTTATAGGGGGCGGAAACTCAGCAATTGAAGAAACTATATATTTATCCAACATTGCACAAAAAGTATATTTAATTCATCGTCGTAATCAATTTCGAGCAGATAAGATATTAATTAATAAATTATACCAAACTATCGAAAAAAACAAAAATATTATTATTTATTTTGATTCTGTTATTCAAGATATATTAGGCAATAAAATAGAAATAAAACAAATTAAAATTTATTCTAAACAAGAAGATAAAATAATTTATCTAGATATATCTGGATTGTTTATTGCCATTGGACATATTCCAAATTCTAAAATTTTTTCTAAATATATTGACATTAAAGATAATTATGTAAAAATTAGTTGTCATCATAATATAATGAAAACACAAACGAATATACCCGGAGTGTTTGCTGCTGGAGATGTTTCAGACCATATTTACAAACAAGCTATAACTGCAGCAGCTAGTGGTTGTATGGCTGCTATTGATGCTGAAAAATACTTAAATAACAATTATAAATAATACAAAATATATAAGGAGTTAATATATGAAAGAAAAAAGTATAGAAATGCAAGGTATAGTAATAGATACTCTACCAAATACTATGTTTAAAGTAGAATTAGAAAATAAACATATCATTATAGCTCATATATCTGGAAAAATGAGAAAAAATTATATCAGAATATTAACTGGAGATAAAGTCACATTAGAATTAACGCCTTATGATCTTAGTAAAGGAAGAATTATTTTTAGAAGTAGATAAATTTATACATAATTTTTGATTGTATATTAAAATTTAATACTTATAAAAATAAGTATTTATTATTTTCAATGTAATCTATATTTATAATTTTTAATAAATTTTTATAGATAAGTTAATAAATTTTTATATATAAAAATATTAGGATATTTATGCGTACAAAGTACTGTGGAAAAATAACACCAATAGATATAAATAAAATAATAACTATATGTGGATGGATAGATAAAATACGAATTTTAAAAACTATTATTTTTATTGATATGCGAGATACTACAGGAACTATACAAGTTATTTTCAACAAAAAATATATAAATGATTTTTCTTTAGCATTAAAATTACGTAGCAATTTTTGTGTACAAATTAAAGGATTAGTAACTCTTAAAAAACAAAAAAGTTTACTTAAAAATAATATTCTGGATAATTTAGTAGAAATAATTGCATTTAAATTTTTTATTTTTAATAAAACTCTTCCGATACCATTAGATTATAAAAAAAAAAATAAAGAAGATATACGATTTAAATTTCGTTATTTAGATTTACGTCGCGATATCATGTTCTATAATATAAAAACAAGAAGTAAAATTACTAGATTAGTTAGAAAATTTTTTACAAGTAATAAATTTATAGAAATTGAAACTCCTATTTTAACTAAATCTACTCCAGAAGGCGCATCAGATTATTTAGTTAATAGTCGATTATATCCCGGAAAATATTATGCATTACCCCAATCACCTCAATTATTTAAACAATTATTAATGATATCTGGTATAGATCGATATTATCAAATTGCAAAATGTTTTCGAGATGAAGATTTACGGTCAGATCGACAACCTGAATTTACTCAAATAGATATTGAAATAGCATTTATAAAAACAAGTTATTTACAAATATTAATAAATAATTTAATAAAGAAATTATGGTTATCAATTAAAAATATAAAATTAAAAAAAATAAAAACAATTAATTATTATGATAGTTTATTTAAATACGGTACTGATAAACCTGATTTGAGAAATCCTATTAAATTTATTGAATTAAATAATATATTTAAAGATAAATATGCTGATTTTTTTCCATGGTTATCAAAAAATAATATTAATCGAATTATTTCTATTAATATTCCTAACGGAATAAAAAAAATTTCAGATAAACAAATAAATGTATATAAAAAATTTTTAAAAAAATTTAAAATACATAAATTCATGTATATAAAAATCATTAATATAAAAAAAAAAATTATTGATGAAAATAAAATTTTTAATAATAAAATTGATAAAAATATAATATCCCAAATATTATCTCATACTACTACATGTAACGGAGATATATTATTTATAGTGGCAGAAGAATTAAATTTAGCAAATAAAGCATTAAGTTCATTACGAATAAAAATAGGAATTGATTTAAAATTTACTGATATAAAAAACATATATCCTGTTTGGATTATAGATTTTCCTTTATTTAAAAAAGATAAACATAATAATTTAAAATCTATGCATCATCCATTTACTGCGCCAAAAAATAAAAATATAAATATTATATCTACGGATCCGTTAAAAATTTTATCTAGTGCATTTGATTTAGTTATTAACGGTTATGAAATAGGTGGTGGTTCTCAACGTATTTATAATTATAAAATACAAACTGAAATTTTTAATATTCTAAACATAAGTAAAAAAAAACAAAAAGAAAAATTTGATTTTTTTGTTAATGCTTTAAAATATGGTGCGCCACCTCATTCTGGATTAGCGCTAGGTTTAGATCGGTTAACTATGTTACTAACAGACAATAAAACTATTACTGATGTGATAGCTTTTCCTAAAACCACTTCGGCAACTTGCTTAATGACAGGTGCACCTTGTTAATAATGTATGAAATATTAAGTCTATAAATTATAATTAAACTTAATATTAATTATAAAAACTTATTCTGTGTATTTTTTAAAAATTATTTTATTTTATAAACGGAGCAATATGGCTGGACATAGTAAATGGGCAAACACAAAACACAGAAAACATGCTCAAGATATTAAACGTAGTAAAATATTTACTAAAATAATTAAAGAAATAACAACCTCTAGTATAAAATATGGATCAGATATTAATACAAATTTTCAATTAAGAAATATTTTAGAAAAAGCTCATGCATGTAATTTAAAAAAAAAATTAATTAATAAGGCTATACAGCGTAGTTCTGGATTAAATAAACAAGATAATTTTCAAACTATGAAATATGCTGGATATGGTCCAGAAGGTACTGCGATTATAATCCATTGTAATACTAATAATAGTAATAGAACAGTATCAAATATAAGAAATATTTTTTCTCGATTTAATGCACATTTAACACACTACAATAACATTAAATATTTATTTAATTTTTTTTATTTAATAAAAATTAATATTAATTTAAATAATAAAAATAAATTATTAGATATAATAAATAAAAACAACCTTTTATATAATAAAAAAATAAACAAAAATTTTTTACATATAAATGTTAAAATTAAAAATTTAAAAAAAATAAAAAAATATTTATCTTCTTATAATATTATAATTAATGATATTAATATGTTAATTACACCTAAAATTATACAAAATTTAGATTCTAATAATATTAATAAAATTACAGATATTATTAATTCACTAAAACAATTAAAAGAAATTATATATATAGTCCATAATGGACAACTTTATAAATAAAAAGTATTAATTTATATAAATTAATAAATTATTTAAATTATATATTACATATAATATTATTATATGTAATATATAATTTATATTTTATTTTAAAAAGTTATCTATATAAATAAAATAGTATGAAAAACATATATTAATTTTCTGAATTGACTATATATGAAAAAATTAAATACAATATATTTAATTTTATGATAAATAAATAATATTTTTATAAAACTGTATTATTAAAAATAGCAATGTAGAAATTATCAACTATTGTTTTATTATTAAAATATTTAATATAAATTAAATCATATTTAGTCAATACAGAATTTTATTAATTTATAAATATTACACTAAAATATTTATATTAAATTTTTATAATTTTAAACATATTAACAATTTTATTGTCATTATTTTTGTTATTTTTTATTAAAATAATGTTAGTATTTTTATTTAGTAATTTTTTATTATGCAGTAATTGTATACTATTATTAGTAACATTATTTTTAATTAAGTTATCATCTATATATATTGGAATTACTCCTCTATATAAAGAAGATAAACGTAATTGTTTAATACAATTAGATACATAAAAAATCGGCAGTCCAGATGTAATTCTTGATGTTAATAAAGCAATTTCATGGATCGTTAATATAATAATAACTGCAGAAACATTATTTAAATGATTAGCAGCATACATAGCTGACATAGAAATTGTTTCAGAAATACTATTAAATTTTTCATGTAAACGATGTTTTGAAATATTTACGGATGGGACTTGTTCAGCGCCTAAACAAATTTTTGACATAGTCTGTACAGTTATTTCTGGAAAATTACCAGACGCTGTTTCTGCTGATAACATAACTGCATCTGTACCATCTAAAACAGAATTAGCAACATCCATAACTTCTGCACGTGTAGGAAAAGGATTTGTAATCATAGATTCCATCATTTGTGTTGCTGTAATAACTACACGATTTAATTTTCTTGTTATTTTAATTAATTTTTTTTGTATTCCAATTAATTTATGATCACCAATTTCAACACCTAAATCACCTCTTGCAATCATAATTGCATCAGATTCCAGTACAAGATCTTTTATAATTTGGTCAGATAATATAGCTTCTGCTCTTTCAATTTTAGCAATAATTTTTGCGGAACTACCTTCTTGTTGCATTAATAAGCGTGCTTTTTGTAAATCTTTACTGGATCTCGGAAAAGATACTGCTAAATAATCTACATCAAGTAATGCTGCTAATTTTATATCTTTTTTATCTTTTTTTGTTAAAGCAGATGCAGATAAACCTCCTCCAAGTTTATTTAAACCTTTATTATTAGATAAATATCCGCCTACAATTACTTTTGTAAAAATTTTTGTATTATTCGTTTTAATAACCTGTAATTGTATTTTTCCATCATCTAATAATAGAATATCATTACATGATACTTCATTAGGAAGATTAATATAATTAATACCTACAGCACTTATATCCCCTTGATGTTCAGAAATATTTAAATCTAAATCAAAAAAGTCTCCTTTATTTAAAAAAATATTTTTTGTCTTAAAACTAGAAATACGTATTTTAGGTCCTTGTAAATCTCCAATTAATGCTACAAAACAATTTAATTTTTTTTCTATTATTCGAATTTTTTTAACTCGATTAATATGATCTTCTGCAGTACCATGAGAAAAATTTAATCTTAATACATTAACCCCGGATTGTATTATTTTTTTTAAAACCTGTTCATCATCAGTTGCTGGTCCTAATGTAGAAACAATTTTTGTTCTTCTAATAAAATTAGTCATTTAATACTTCCTTAAATACATATGTCATGTAAATATTAGATAATTTTGATAAAAACTATAATTTTAAATTAAAATATAAAAATACTATGTATCAATAATATCAATAATTTTATTTATTGATATAAAATATCAATAAATAAAATTACATTATTTATTAATTAAAATTATTAATTTTTCTATATATATGTTATATACTCCATTATACATATTGTTTTATAACATTCATTACATATATAAAATAATTTTTAATTAATAAATTATTTTTTATAAATATAAAAATAAAAAATATATACTTAAATTTTAAAAAATTTATAATAATAAAGATTAAAATTAATACACATAAATGCAATTTATATAATATCAATATATTGTTTTTTTTTATAAGAAGTTTATAATATGTAAATACTATAATAATAAGGTCTATTATGACGTTAAAAATAAAAAATTATAATTTATTTATCTTTGGAACTAAAGGTGATTTAGTTCAAAGAAAAATATTCCCAGCTTTATATAGATTAGAAAAAAAAAATAAACTTATAAATAATGTACAAATTATTGGTATTAGTCGTACGAATTCTAGTAAACAAGAATATATAAATATTATTTATAACGCTTTACAAAAATTTTTAAATGAATCGATAAAATCATCTGTATGGAATAAATTAAAAAAACGTTTTATTTTTTGTAAAATTAATATTAATAAAATTCAAAATTTTAAAAAACTAGTTATCTATATTAAAAATAAATATCATATTTTAATTCATTATTTTGCTGTATCATCTGATATGTTTGTAAAAATTTGTAAAGGATTAGCATCTATTAAATGTAACGAAAAAAATTCTAAAATTGTTATAGAAAAACCAATTGGAAAATCTTTAGATACATTCTATAAAATAAATCAATCTATTAAAAAATATTTTACTGAAGAAAAAATATTTCGTATAGATCACTATCTGGGTAAAGAAGCAGTATTAAACCTTATTTCGTTAAAATTTGCTAATCCATTATTTTATAATATATTAAATAAAAATTATGTAGATCATGTGCAAATTACATTATCAGAAAGTATCGGAATAGAAAATCGATGGAATTATTTTGATCAAACAGGACAAATTATAGATATGGTACAAAATCATATCTTGCAAATTATTTCTATTTTTGCAATGAATATGCCTAAGTCTTTGCATAAAAACGATATTTATAATGAAAAAATAAAAATTTTAAAATCTTTACGAAATATTAACGATCATAATATACATAAATATGTTTCATTAGGACAATATTCTAAAGGAAGTATTAATAATAAACCTGTAAATGGTTATTTATATGAAAATAAAGCGCAAAAAGATAGTTTCACTGAAACATTTGTTGCTATCAAACTATATTTAGACACTAAAATGTGGAATAATGTTCCTTTTTATATTCGAACAGGAAAAAGATTACAAAAAAAATGTTCAAAAATTATTATTTTTTTTAAAAAAATAAAAAATATATTTATCGAGGATAAAGAATCAAAAAATCAATTAAATCGTATTACTATAGATCTACAATCAGCATCTAAAATGTCTATAAAATTTTTTAAAAAAATACCTCAGTTAAATTCAAAATTTGAATTAAAATCTTTCAAAATGTCTATTGATTGCGAAAAATTTTCTTCAAACCATTATATACCTGAAGAATATGAACGATTATTAGCAGAAATAATACAAAATAATAAATTTTTATTTGTCCATCAAAAAGAAATTATACATTCTTGGAAATGGATTGATCCAATAATACAAGCATACAAAAAATATCCATCATTATTACAATACTATTCTTCTGGTACTTGGGGGCCACAATCATCCCATGATTTAATACAAAAAGATAATAAAAATTGGGAAAATGATTAATTTAAATTTATAAAATATAAATAATACGATATATTATATTATTTAATAATTTTTTAAATAAAAAATATTGTTAAAGTTTTTTATTTTTGATACATATTTAAATGTACTAAAAATTAGAAATAATATATTTATATATACAGAAATCATTATGTTTTAATAATTAAAATATACATTTTTATAATATTGAAAGTTAATAAATTATTTAATTTATATTGAAAATAAAATATATAAACATAACTATAAAAATTATTTTTTATTTCAATTAAATACTTAATATTTAAATAATTAATATAAAATATAGGATAAAAAATAAAATTAAAATTATATATTAATATAGTAAAATTATATTAATAATTAAAATATTTGTAATAATAAAAATAAAAATATTTATAAAAATTATCAATAATAATATGTTTTTAAATATAATTTTTTTATATTTTTACATAAATATTATATATATTTTTTTAAAATCAATTATAAATTCTTAAAAAATAAATAAAATTTTTTAATTTTTGAGAAGATCATAAATAAATTTGTATTTTAAAAAAAATAATATATACAAAGATTTGTTTAAACCTAAAATAATTCTTATAAAAAAATATACATTTAGTTATTTTTATTTTAATGAAAAATCATTTAAATTATTCAATTTAATATCTATATATTTATTATGCTAAATCATAAAAAATTCTATTTAAAAATAAAATTTTTTAATTACATTATTTATTGTATGTATAAAATACATATATCAATGATTAATTAGTAATAAAATATAAATTTTATTTCAAATAAATAATTTTTTTATATAAAATATAAAAATTTTCTATTTTAGATATAAATATTTTTATTTATGTAAATAAACTATAAATATTTAATATCAATATTATAAATATAATTATTTTTATATATATAAAAATTATCATTAATTTATATACACAATTAATTTATATATATTAAGTATACATTTAAAAAAAATAATTTTTATTATTACAAATAATTTAATATAAAATATATTACAATATATACAATAATTTTTGTAGCTAAAATATAAAATTAAACATTATATATAATATTATAAATAAACTTAATAAGTTATTTATATATTTTAAAAATAAAAACATTAATTTTTAATTAATTTTAAATGATATTTAATATCCTTTTTTGGAGTATTTTTTATGTATTTTTTTTTAGATCCATCTGCTTGGGCGGGTCTGTTTACATTAATATTTTTAGAAATAATCTTAAATATTGATAATATAATATTTATTTCTATTTTATCTAAAAAATTACCTGAGAATCAACGTAATCAAGCTAGATATACTGGTTTGATATTAGCCTTATTTATGCGTTTCGGGTTATTAATCATTGCATCACAATTAATAAACTTAACTAAACCTATTATAGCAAATAAATTTTTCATTTTTTCTATAAAAGAAATTATATTATTGATAGGGGGAATATTTTTATTTTTAAAATCAATATTTGAATTACTCGATAACATTAAAAATGTTGACTTTAAATCTAAAAAAAATAAAACAACAGAAAATTTTTGGTATGTAGTATTTCAAATTGTAATATTAGATGCAATATTTTCTATTGATTCTGTCATGATGGCTGTAGGAATGATAGATAATTTATTTATTATGATATCTGCGGTTACTATTTCGACAATATTAATGATATTTTTATCTCAATTATTTATTAAATTTATTAATTCACAAAAAAATATAATAATTTTATGTTTAAGTTTATTATTAATGATTAGTTTAAATTTAATTATAGAATCGTTAGGATTATATATTCCAAAAGAATACTTATATACAACTATTGGATTTTCTTTATTTGTTGAACTTATGAATCAAATAAAAATTAGAAATATAATCATTCAACAGTCTAAAGAACCTTTTCGAAAAAAAATATCACGCGTTATTTTTAATATAATCAACACAACTAATAAAAATAATCAAAACAAAAAAAAAAATTTAGTAGACTATCAAAATATACCAAATAATAATAAAATTTACTTAAAAAATACTAATTGCTCTAATACAATACAACAAAAAGAAATAGATATTATTACTAATGTATTAAAATTAGGTAATTACTTAATTCAGGATATAATGATTCCTAAAAAAGATATCATATGGATTGATATTACAAAAAATCATGAACATATAAAACATACCGTATTAAATACTCCATATAGTAATTTACCTATATGTCAAAATGAATTAAATGAAATTATTGGTGTAGTATCAACAAAAAAATTAATAAAAATTATTAATAATAATGAAGATATACATAACTTTGCTATACAATATCCACCAATAATTATTCTAGATATTATAAATATAATAAATATATTACATTTATTACGTTATTCTAAACATAATATGATTATAATTAGTAATGAATCTGGCGATATACAAGGCATGATAAAACCAGTAGATGTATTTAAATTAATTGTAGGGAAATTCTTAGATTCAAATTATAAACCTGAAATTATTATTAATAAAGATAATTGGATTATACAAGGCACTACAAAGTTAAATAATTTAAAAAAAATATTAAATATTGATTTTATATCATCTAATAATAAATGTGCTTCAATAGCTGATTTTTTAATAAATAAATATAAAAAAATTCCTTTAACAGGAACAATTCTTTATTATAAATCTTATTATTTTCATATATTAAAATCTAGTTCATATCAAATACTTTTAATAAAAATTACCAGACATAAATAAAAATAATTTTTATATAAAATAATCTAAAAAATATTAATATTAATAAAAAATCATAAGGAATAATATTGAATATGAATTTTAAAAATACGATTCTAGCCTTAGATACAACTTTATATTCTTCTTCTGTATCTTTATTATATAAAGAAAAAATATATAGTTTATTTACACTATGCTCAAAAAATCACGAAAAAAAAATACTTGATATGATTACAAAAATTTTAAATCAAGCAAAAATTACTTTACATAATATTAATTATATTACATGTACTATAGGACCTGGAAGTTTTACCGGAATTAGAATATCTATAGGAATTTCACAGATAATATCCATTATTTATAGAATTCCTATTATTGGATTTTCTACATTACAAATTTTATCAGAACAAAGTTGGAAAATTAATAAAATAAAACGCGTTTTAATTGTAATTCAAATATCTAAAAACCAAATTTTTTGGGCTAAATACTTAAAAAATAAAATAGGTTTATGGATTGGCGGATATACCGAAAAATTATTTAATAATATAAATATAATTAAAAAAAAAATAGTACAATGTTCAGGGGTTTGGTCAACTATTGGATTAAACCCATATAAAAAAAAATTAAAAAAATCTATTAAATTATATCATACACATATCACAACACCGCATTCTAAGGATATTATTACTTGTGCTATAAAATATTTACAATATTATAAATATTCCTCAATAACACAAATATATCCAAAATATTTACATACAATACGTTAAATAATATAATATTTTTATATTAAAGTAAAATTACTATACAGGAATATTAACTTTTAATATATAAATATTATTATTATTTCGCCCTATACGAATAAATATTTTATTTGGTTTAACTTTAATATACTTCGCAATTACTAATAATAAATCATTTTTTAATTGCGGAAAATAATGCGGTTCATATCTATTTTTTTGTTTCTGTTCAATTATTATTTTTAATCTTTTTTTAGCTAAATTAGCTGTATATTTTTTTTTTGATGAAAAAAAATCTAATAACATTATATTTATCTCCTAAATAACCATTGTAAAAAACTTTTTTTTTCTTCTGAAAGAAATCGTAATGGAAGATCATTTCCTAATAAACGTTGTACTGTATCAGAATACGCTTGCCCAGCAATAGATGTTGTATCTAATATAACAGACAATCCTTGATTAGAAGATTTTAAAACAGAACAATCTTCTGGAATAACTCCAATTAAAGGAATTTGTAATATCTCTATTACATCTTCCATGCTCAACATATCACCTTTTTTTACTTTTTTTGAATTATATCTATTTAATAGTAAATATTCTTTTATTGGAGTATCATTATATTCAGATCTTTTTGATTTAGATGATATTATACCTAACATTCGATCAGCATCACGAATAGATGAAATTTCTGGATTAGTTACTACAATAACTTCATCAGAAAAATAAAACGAAAGAATTGCACCATTTTCTATACCTGCAGGTGAATCACAGATAATAAAATCAAAATTCATCTTTAATAGTGTATGTAGAACTTGTTCTACTCCAGATTTTGTTAAAGAATCCTTATCTCTTGTTTGAGATGCCGGAAGTATAAATAAATTATTTATCCGCCTATCTCGTATAAGAGCTTGATTTAAAGTAGATTCTTTCTTAATAACATTAATAAAATCATATACTACACGACGTTCACAACCCATAATTAAATCTAAGTTTCTTAATCCAATATCAAAATCAATTACTACAGTTTTTTTTCCATTTAACGCTAAACCAGTAGCAATAGAGGCACTAGAAGTTGTTTTACCAACACCTCCTTTACCCGAAGTAATCGTTATAATACGAGACATATAATTAATATATCCTTATTTTATAATATAAATAAAATATTTATTTTAAATTTTTAATAAAAAAAATTTTTTTTATTAAACTAATTTCAACACTTTTACCTAAAAATTTAATTGGTATTTGTTCAATAGTTAAGTATTCTCCTGCAATAGCAATTAATTCTGCAAACAAAGAGGTACAAAAAATTTTTCTAGTAACATCTCCATGTACTCCAGCTAATACTCGACCTCGCATAACACCATATATATGAACATTACCACCAGAAATTAATTCAGCACCTGAACTAACATTATTAGTAATTATTAAATCGTTATATGGCGAATAAATTCTTTGACCTGAACGTATTATGTAATCAATTACATCGCTTTTATAAGATGATAGCTGAGATAATGATAAATTTATAGATCTTTTATCATATCGATTATCATTAATGTTTTTATATAATTTGGATATTATAATTGTTGATTCAGATAAAATAGGTATACCTGATCGTAAAATTATTTTTTTTAAATTTTTATCTTTACAGCCAATAACACCAATTAAAAACAAACCAACAGATAAAATAAAATCTTTTAAGTTAACCCAATCAAATGAATAAAATAAATTCTCTATATTTAATATAATGGGTATATTTTTAAAAAAAGAAGGAGACTCTTGAATCTTTTGAAATAAAAAATTTTTAAAATAATTAAATTTTATTTTTTTTAAGTAAATTACTAAAATAGTAAAATTTTTTTTTTTAAAAGCTATTTGTTGATTTTTCATGTTTTTAACTCAGTATACTGATGTTTAATTAATATTAAATTAATTATTTTAAAAAATAAACATCTATATATTATTATATGTATATTTCAATAATACTAATTTAATTGTATAATCAGCTAATAATACAAAACTATTATTTATTATTCTAATATAGAATATAATATTTTAATAAAAAAAATATTTTTAATAAATATTCAATATTAATTTAAACTATTACTATAATTTTATAATTATATTATTTAAAAAAAATGAATAAAAAATGTACTAATTTTTCAAATATATCTAAAGAACATGAATTATTAATAAAAAATTTTCCAATATTAAACAGTAATACTACTATTTTATCAGGATTTATTCCAGAAGATTTATGTTATACTGATTTGTTTAAAAAATTCATTATATATACTCAATACTATGATTTATATGAAAAAATACTAAATAAAAATAAAAAAAATATAATTTTTAATAATTTTGATAATCCATATAAACTATATGAGTACCAACAATTAATTTATTTTTGGATTAAAAACAAAAAAGAATCTCAATTACAACTAATATATTTATTAAAATATATATCTAATGATTGTATTATATATATAGTTGGTAAAAAAAAAAGTGGTATTAATAGCATTAATAAAATATTTTTTAATTATATTAAATTTAAAAAAATAGATTATGCTAGAAATTGTTGTTTATATCGTGGATATATATTAAAAAAACCAGAATTTTTTTTAAAAAAATTTATAAAAAAATATATCTGGAAAAATATCATTATTTATAGTTTACCGGGAGTATTTGGATATAAAAAAATAGACACAGGTAGTAATCTACTACTGTCAACATTTAAAAAAAATATTAAAGGAAAAATATTAGATATAGGATCCGGTACAGGTATTCTAGGTATTACGTTAGCTAAAAAAAATCCATTAATAAATCTAACATTAATTGATATTTATAACTCAGCAATTTGGTGCAGTAAAAAAAATTTAATCGAAAATTGTATTGTAGGAACAGTATTATTTAGTAATATTTACTCTAAAATAACAGAAAAATATGATTTGATCATATCAAATCCTCCTTTTCATAATCATTTAAATATTAATTTAAATGTGATCACTAAAATAGTGAAAAATGTAAAAAAATTTTTAACAAAAAAAGGTGAGTTACGTATTGTTATTAGTTCTTTTATATCATGTAATTATATTTTTAAAAAATATAATATAAATTTTAATATTTTATTAAAAACATATTATTATAAAATTTATCAAATTATTAAATAAAATTGTTTAATATATTTTACCCGGAGCGGGACTTGAACCCGCAAAGCCATAAAAGCCGAGGGATTTTAAGTCCCTTGTGTCTACCGATTTCACCATCCGGGCAATAAATTATATTAATATATAAATATTAAATTATTAAGGCGCGTCCCGGAATTGAACCGGGTTACACGGATTTGCAATCCGTTACATCACCAATCTGTCAACGCGCCATACAAAATAACATTTATAAATTAAATTGGAGGAAGAGGGATTCGAACTCTCGGATAATTTCTCATCGACGGTTTTCAAGACCGCTGCCTTAAACCACTCAGCCATTCCTCCTAATATGAATAAATCATATATATTATACTAAGAACTGCAAAAAAAGTAAAGTAATTCAAAAACGTTTTTAACATAAAATATATTTATATTTTAATATAAATATATATTTGTATTAATAATTTTTATATGTAATAAAAATTATTAATGATTAAAAATCATAATTAACTTTTAATATCATATTCACTCTATAATCATAAAAATAATCAAATTATTAAAAAAATATTTATCTTTAAAAGATTATTTTAATAATAAATTCAAAAATTTTAAAAGATTATTAAATATAATAGTTGTTTTGTTCAAATTTAATATACATGTTAATTATGTGTTAATAATCATTAAAAAATATTATTAAATAAATAAAATTTATAATATTTTGTTAATAAATAATTTTAAATGAATAAAATAAAAAAATATTATATTTACATTTTTAATGGTTTTGTAAACAATTAATTTTGTAAAAATAATTTACCCTTATTTGTATGAACATTACGATCTTCTAATTTTATATGAGGATATAATTTCCATGATATTCCTAAATTTATATTATTTAATACACTATGTAAACTTTTAAAATTTACTTGATTTAATTTTTTGTTAAGATTAACGTGTACATCACAATGTACATATTGATTCAATAAATACTCCATACCAACGGAAAAAATTGGATAAAACTGCTTATATTTTTGTAACATGAAGATATCTGTTAATTTTTTATTATTTATTTCAGCTGTTAATTGAGCACCAATTTTAGCATAAAGGTTGATTTTTTTTTTCATTGGATAAATAATATTTGTTGCATATTCTATATTAGAATAATATGTATGCAACATATTATTTTTAATATCTTTCATAAGATGTTCTAATATATTAGATTTTAATTCTGTACTTAAGTAAGGATTAAATGTATATTTTGAAAAAATACCAGGACGTAATGCAATTACACCTTGTATAATATTTTTATAGTTAGAATAATTTAAATTTTTATATTTATTATATATTTTCATTGGATGCAATGCATCACATTGAATTCCAAAATGCCATTTTTTCGCGCTAGGCATAGACTTCGCATGTACTGTTGTTGATAAAAAACTAGTCATAAATAAAATACATATAATAGTAATTTTTTTCATATAAATTCCATTCTTTTTATATTTAAATACGATAACAATTTATTTATTTCAATATAATTCTACATTTATTATTTTTTTAATAAAAAATATTTATAAAAATTAAAATCATTAAATTATAATCATACATAAAAAATATAATAATTTTTTCAAAATAATTAGATTAAGATTAATATTTTATTATTAATTAATTAAAATATACCCATCACAGTAATTTAAAAAAAATAATAACAATTATTAATAATATTTTAAATATAGTCATCCATTAACAATGGAAACAAAAAAAATAATATTATTTTTAATTAAAATATTTAACTTTTTACTAAAAAAATTAAATATAAATATTATTTATGCAACCATTAATTAATTTAATAAATAAAATTAATTGTATAAATTTATATACACAAATTTAAAATAATAATAAAATTATATCATCTATATAAATTAAAGATACATATGTAATTATTTTAAATAGTATATATACTATAGATACAAAATAAAAAATAAATTTATTTAAAATATATAAAATATTTATATATTTATTTAAATATTTTTAAAATTAATACATATTGTAAGTAAATAATACTATTTTTTTAATATAAAAATATTAAAAAATTTTTATTAAAAATATATGTAAAATTTTAAAATATATAAATTTTTAATATTAAAAATATAAATTTTAATTTATTATATCATAATATATGATAAAATTTATTCATTTAAAATAAAAATAAATAATTCATTTATTTATATTTTATATAATTATCTTTATATATAAAAAATAATTATATTTTTATATATAAAAATTAAAAATTTTAATAAAAAATATATTATTAAAAATTTAAATATTAAAAATAAATAATATTTTTTAATAAAAAATATTTAAATATTAAATTTATTAATACATTTAATATTTATATGCTATAATGACATAGTCAATATAATATTAATTAATATTATTAATATTATATTTACTTTTAATAAAATATATAATTAATATTATTGATTTAATAAAATTAAAATTAAAATTAAAAAATTTAATAAAAAGTAATAAATAGTTTATATAATCGTAATTATATATTAATATTTTTATATATTAATAAAAATAAATAAAAATTCATATATTAAAAACGGAGATTGTTGTGAATACTAAAATACATTCAACTTCTATTTTAGAAGATAAAAACATAATTAAAAAAAATACTATAAATAAAAAAAAAACTGACGAAATAAATACAAATTTTAAACAACAATATGCATATAACATTAAAATAATTTCTGATTCTAGAAAAATAATCAAAGAACAAGATATAAACTGTGATATTACACATATTCCACCATCTAATATCGATTCTTCTTCAATTAATACAGAAGATACAGAAAATGGTTGGTTTTCAGTACTAGATGATCAAGGTTATGAAAGATTTATACGTGATGGACATGTAACTATTAATGAAAATAGAGAAGTAGCAATGGATAACTATACTGCATTAAATAATCATGATCAACCAATCGTTGTTCCTAAAAATCAAAAAATACTTATAAAAGCTGGTGGAATTATTGTAATAAAAGAAGATTTCCATGAAAAAGGTCATGAACCAGTATTTTTAGGACAATTAAAATCTACATCATTAAATGATAATGATGTTATAGCACGTCGTGATAGTAAAATGTATGATCTAAATAAATCAGGGTTAGAAAAATATAAAAAAAATGATTTACAACTTAAATCTAAGGATTTATCAAATGATGTGCTAATTAAAAATTATGAAAAAGCAACAAAAAAATTAATAAATACATTAAATATCATTCGATTGATTGAATCAGATATGACTATTAATTAAATCAATATTAATAAAAATATTATATATACATAAATTTATGTATATATATAAAAGTAATAAATATAAATATTGAAGATTAATCAATAGAAGCTGGGTCATAACCAGTTTCTATTAAAATAAATAAATTTTTAAAAATTAAAAATTTATTTATATAAATGTAAAAAAAAACAAATTAATTTGTATTAAAATATTATTAAAATATTTTTATAAATAAGTAAAATATAGATCATATATTTTATATAAATTTATTTTTAATAAAAATATTTTATATTATATATATGTATACATAAATATTATAGTACCAATTATATTTGTTGAGTTAAAAAAATTTACAATTTTTATAAAAAATATCAATAAAATTTTATTAGTTAAAATTTTATTGATATTTAAATATATAATAATTTTATGAACTTAAATTAATTAAGTATTTATATATATAAAATTATCAATATATTAATTCTATATATCATATATCTCTATTTAAATTATAAAATAATAAAAAATTAAATAAAATTATAGATTATGCTCTATAAAATATTTATTTATTTCACTAATGATTAAATCATTAATAAAATAAGTTAGAGTTATTAATGAATATAATTACAGTTAATTAAATTAAATAAAATTTTTTATTCAAAATAATAATTAATTTTATTAACAATAAAATTTTTATAAAAATAAATATAAATATATTTATTATCAATAATATTAATAATTTAAATTTACATAAAGTATTAAAAATATATTAATAAGATTAACTGATTAATTAATAAATTATATCAATAACTATATTATATATATTTTGTTACAAATAATCTTGATTAATATTTAAATTCATTAATTTGATGATAAAAATAATTAATGATGACTATCATTAATAGTAATTTATATATATTAAAATTAATAAAAATAACAACAGAACTATAATTTTAAAAATTAAAATATAATAACTAAAAATTTATCAAAAATATTTGTATTATTTTTAATAAAAATTATTTTAATATAACCTAAATTATTGATATATATATTATATATAATATATTTTTTATAAATAGAATTCTATAAAAATTTTAATTAATATTTATAAATAGATTTAATAGAAATAGTAGTATATAAACAATATAATATATATAAATATAATTTTTACTATAAAGATTAATATATGAATATTTTGAATTCTATGAATACATCTATTATAATTACAAAAAATATGTCAGAACAAAGAATTGATAACTTTTTGTTTAAATCTTTAAAAAATTTACCAAAAAGTATGATATATCGTAGTTTAAGAATAGGAAAAATAAAAATTAATAAACGAAAAGTACATCCATACTATAAATTAAAAGTTAACGATTGCATTACAATGTATTCTATTTATATAAAAAAAAAAAAAAACCTATTTTTTTAAAAAAAAAAATAGTTGATCTATTTTTAAAAAATATTTTGTTTGAAGATAAATATTTAATTATTTTTAACAAACCATATGGAATTGCTGTACATGGGGGTAGTGGGGTTAATTATGGAGTAATAGAAATATTTAGAAAAATTCGTCAAGAATCAGAATATCTAGAACTAGTTCATCGTATTGACAAAGAAACATCTGGTATACTTATACTGGCAAAAAAACGATCTATATTAAGAATTATGCATGAAAAAATACGAAATAAAAAAATACATAAAGAATATTTAGCATTGTTACACGGTCATTGGTCTAAAAAAAAGACTGTTGTTAATCTTCCTCTACTTAAAAAAATAAGTATCAATCAAAAAAAAAAAGTATGTGTCCATAAAAATGGAAAATATGCTATAACTCAATTTAAAGTACATAAATATTTTCATAATACTACTTTAGCATCTATCATTCCTATAACAGGAAGAACACATCAAATTAGAGTGCATACATCACAATTCGGACATCCTATTGTTTTCGATCAAAAATATGGAAACAATAAAATAGAAAAAAAAAATATTAATAAAAAAAATAATAGATTACTCTTACATTCTTATAAAATTTCGTTTTTTCATCCTAAAAACAATAAAAAAATTTCTATAACAGCATCATTAGATGAAAAATTTAATAATTTATTAAAAATTTTCTCAAAAAAAAAAATAAATTTATAATTTATAGATATATATAAATATTATATATTAATAACAATAAATAAAATATGTCAAAAAAATATTTTTATAGCAATAAAAATATTCTTAATTATATTAAGGAAAAAAAATGGCAGTACAAAAAAGTAAACCTAGTCGATCTAAAAGAGGTATGAGACGATCTCACGATCATGTTTTTAAAAATAAAATCTCTATCGAGAGAGTATCCCAAGAAATACATATTCGACATCATGTTACAGAAAAAGGCTTTTATAAAGGTAAAAAAACGTTTTTATTTTATAAAAAATCTGGACAATAATATACTAAAAAAAATTAATAATTTAATTAATTATATTTATAAACATAAAAATACTTTATATACAAAATATAAAATATATTTAAAAAATCTTAAATATAAATTTATATATATTGAATATATTAAATTTTTAATATTTATTGATAAATAAAATAATCGTAAAAATTACGATACGAATAAATATTAGTATTACTACATGTTATTTTTAAAAATTAAATTAATAATATTAATAATAAAAATATTGTTCTATGTACAATACAGTATATAGAACAAAACGGTAATTTTAATTTATGCATAAAATTTCATTAATTTTTCCTGGATACGGATTACATAATATAGAATTTTTAAAATCATTTTTCAATAGTCATATTATTATTAAAAATACATTTAATGAAGCTTCAGATATATTACATGATAATATATACCATAATTTTTTTGAAAAAAAAAATAATTTTATTAAATTAAATAAAAATATACATTTATTAACGTTTATTTCATCTGTAGCAATATATAGATTATTAAGTCAAAAAATATTTATTCAACCTACAGTTGTAGCGGGACATAGTTTAGGTCAATATTCTGCTCTCGTATGCAATAATAATATATCATTTCGAGAGGCATTAAAAATTATTAAAATACGTAATAAAATTATGTTGTTAGCCGCAAAAAATATACAAGTATTAACATTAGTTATTATTGGTATAAATTATACTTTAGTTAAAAAAATTTGCTTATTAATTTCTAATAAAAAAAAAGTATTTGTTTCTATAATAAATTCAAATAATCAAGTAGTAATTACAGGAAACTATTCCGCTGTTTATACTGTTGGTTTAATATTAAAAAATCAATTACATACAAAAATAATTCGATTACCTATGCCAATTACACCACACTGCATATTAATGAAAAAATATAAAAAAAAATTTTCTTATTATTTAAGAAAAATAACAATTTTAAAAGGAAATTGTCCAATTATTAGTAATCATAATGCTACTATTTTATATTCTAAAAAAGATATATATCATGCATTAATAAAGCAAATATATAAAAAAGTACAATGGGCAAAAAGTATAAAAAAAATTATTTCTATGGGAATAAAATTTTTTATTGAAATAGGTCCAGGACAAATATTAACAAATTTAAATAAAGAATATTCAGATGTTTCATCATATGCCACTAATAGTTATCAAAAATTATCATTAGTTATGGATATAATTAAAAATTATGAAAAAAAAAATTGCTTTAGTAACAGGAGCTAATAAAGGTATCGGTAAAAAAATTTCAATAGAACTAGCAAATTCAAAGATATATGTAATAGGTACTGCTACTACTGAAATAGGAGTCAATATAATTAAAAAAACACTACAAAATAAAGGAATCGGTATATTAATAGATTTTACTAAAATTTACATAACAAAAAAAATAATTAAAAAATTAATCAAAAAATATAAAAATATTGATATATTTGTACATAATGCTGGAATTATTAATGATAATTTATTAATAACAATGCCAGATATAAAATGGAATAACGTCATTGACGTTAATTTATCTTCAATATTTCATATAACAAAAATTATTATACCAACTATGATAAAAAAAAAATATGGACGTATTATTGTAATTAGTTCTGTTATCGGTTGTACTGGACAAAAAGGACAAACAAATTATGCCGCATCAAAATCTGGATTAATTGGATTTTCTAAATCTTTAGCATTAGAAGTAGCATCACTAGGAATTACCGTTAATTTAGTATCTCCCGGATATATAATAACAGATATGACAAAAAAAATATTATCTTCGAAAAAAAAAGAAATCATAAAAAAAATACCGATGAAACGATATGGAACACCTCAAGATATTGCTTATGTAGTATCTTTTTTATCTTCAGAAAAATCATCATATATAACTGGTCAAAATATTCATGTTAATGGAGGAATGTACGTTGATCTTGCTACATAAAATCATTAATATATATAAATAAATCGTTTAATAAAAATTATTAATGATTATTATTAACTATAATAAAATAAGGATTATCACATGAATGATATTATTAGTCGCATAAATAAAATTATTAAAAATCAATTCAAAGAAAAAAAAAAAGATATTTCATTAAAAAGTGAATTTAAAAAAGATTTACAAGCCGATTCATTAGATTTTATAGAACTTATTATGTTATTAGAAGAAGAGTTAAAAATTGAATTATTTGATATGGAACCAGACAAAATGAAAACTGTACAAGATCTTATTACATATATAACAAAACAAATTAACAAAAAAAAATAAAATTTATATATATGAACAAATATCCTTGGATAATATATCAATATAAAGATTTAATTCATAAATATTATAAAAATAAATTACATCCAATAATTTTAATACAATCGATAATTGGTATTGGAACTTCACAATTAATTTTCAATCTATCTAAATGGATATTATGTTCCAATAAAAAAAAATATACTAACTGTAATAATTGCTCATCATGTCTACTATTTGATAAAAAAAATCATCCTGATTTTTATAATTGCGATAATTTTTCTAAAAATAAATATATTGGAATAAATATAATTCGTAAAATTATTAATAATATATATAAAACACCCCAACAAGGAGGCGCAAAAATAGTATATTTTCCAAACATTAACATATTTACTACTGAATCAGATAATGCTTTACTAAAAACGTTAGAAGAACCTCCAAAAAATACTATCTTTTTTTTGCGTACTACGAATATCACAAAAATTATCAATACCATAAAGAGTAGATCTACTCTTTATTATATTAATTATCCTAAAGAGAAATTATCTATACCGTGGTTAAAAAACCATAACAAATATTATTCCTACATAGAATTATTAACAGCATTACGTATTAATAATAATTCTCCAATATCTACACATAAATTTTTAAATAATTATGAATTTCAAAAACGAAACATATTCATGCAAGAAATCTATGCATATGTTAACAAAAAAAAAAATAATCTATTAAATATAATGCTTAAATATAATTCTTCTATAATAACAAAATATGTTTGTTACTTATTATTAGATGTAATAAAATATAAAATATGTAAAAAATATAAAATTAAAAATTTAGACCAAATAAAATTAATTAAAAAAATTGCGTATATCAATAATAATCAAGTTTTAATAAATAATTTAATTTCTTGGACTCAATACACGCAAATATTATCTAGTTCATATAAAATTGATAAAACATCAATATTTATTGAACTTATTTTATCTTGGATGAATATACTGCGTATTTAATACACCATTTTTTTTAGATACAAGGATTTAAAAAATGTTTTTAATTGATACTCATTGTCATATTAATCATTTAAATAATAATAGCCAATCACCAGAATTAGATTCTGTATTAAAACAAGCTTATAATAAAAATGTAAAACTATTTCTATCTATTTCTACTTCTATACAAGACTTCTATCACTTATACAAATATACATATCAATATAAAAATATATTGTTATCATGTGGATTACATCCTAATTATACACATACAAATAATGATTTAGAAGTTATGAAATTACTTGCAAAAAACGATAAAGTTATTGCGATTGGAGAAACAGGATTAGATTTTTATAGAAATAAAAAAACAAAAAAAATACAAAAAAAATTATTTGAATATCATATATATATATCTAATAAAATAAACAAACCTATTATTATTCATAATAGACAGGCTGATAATGAAATATTCAGTATATTAAAATCTAATAAAAATAAATTATGTTCAGGAATAATACATTCATTTACAGGAAATATAGATTTAGCAAGAAAATTATTAGATATAGGATTTTATATATCATTTTCTGGAATTATTACTTTTAAAAAATCAAATGATTTAAGATCGATATTAAGATTTATACCATTAAATAGATTATGTATAGAAACAGATTCCCCATATTTATCTCCTGAACCATATCGTGGAATAAATAATCAACCATATTTACTATATTATATAGCTAAAAATATTCAAGAATACTTAAAAATAGATTTTTTAGAATTTACTCATATACTAAATAAAAACTTTTTTAAACTTTTTAAAATCAATAAAGAGATACACAAAATAATAAATAAAATATCATATAAAAATGATATCTAACAATAATTTATTTTTTAAATTAAAATATAAAATAAAAAATTTTCATTAATAAAATTATTATATGAATATCTATAAAAATAGATAATTTATTTATGTATATAATTTTTATACTTAAATTATTATTAATAATATTAATTAATATTTTCAAATAAAAGGAATATAAAATTAAATAATAAATTCATTATACTATTTTTAAAAGTTATTTAAAAATCTGCACGTCCTACTGTTCGTGGAAAAGGAATAGCTTCCCTAATATTTTTAATACCTGTAATAAATACTATTAACCGTTCTAAACCTAAACCAAAACCAGCATGAGGGACTGTTCCATATCTTCTTAAATCTTGATACCAATCATAATCTTTTTTATTTAATCCTATTTGATTCATTCTAGAATCTAAATATTCAATTCTATCTTCTCGTTCAGATCCACCAATAATTTCACCTACCTGAGGGATTAAGATATCAAAAGCAGCAACAGTTTTTTCATCATTATTTACTTTCATATAAAATGCTTTTAACATCTTTGGATAATTAGTAATTATAATAGGCGCTTTAAAATAAATATTTACTAAATATTTTTCTTGATTAGAAGATAAATCTTGTCCCCATAAAATTTTATCAGTAATAATATCTTTATTTTTTAATAAAATATTAATAACATCAGTATATTCTATAATTATAAATTTAGTATTTATAAAACTATTAAGACGAGAAATAATATTTTTATCAATTGTTTGTTGTAAAAACAGTAATTCTGAAATACAATTATTTAATACATAAAAAATAGAATTTTTCAATAATTTTTCTGCAAAAATAGATATATCATTAATATTTGAAAAAGATTTTTCTACCTCTAACATCCAAAATTCTGTCAAATGTTTTTTAGTATTAGAATTTTCAGCTCGAAAAGTAGGACCTAAAGAATATACTTTCGATAATGCGCATGCATATGCTTCTAGTGTTAATTGTCCAGAAACTGTTAAAAATACTTTTTTTTTAAAAAAATCTATTTTTTTATTATCATTATATTCAATGGATTTATGATTATTAATATCTAACATAGATACTTTAAACATAGATCCTGCTCCTTCTGCATTAATACTTGTAATAATAGGAGTTGATACCCATAAATACCCATATTTATTAAGAAATTGATTTAATGATTGAAAAACTACATTTCTAATTCTAGAAATCGTACTAATTAAATTAGTACGCGGCCGTAAATGACAAAAATTTCTAATATACTCTATAGTATGTTTTTTAGCAGAAATAGGATATAAATTAGGATGATCTATCCATCCAAGTACACTAATACGTTGCGCTTGAATCTCATATACTTGTAAATGTCCTTTAGATAACGTTAAAGTACCTGAAATTATAACAGAACAGCCAATAGTTAATTTTATAATTTCAGTATAATAATTAGATAAATATTTTGATGCAATGATCTGTATAGTATGTATTGATGAACCATCATATACTGTTAAAAACGATATCCCTATTTTAGATATTCTATTATTACGTATCCAGCCATGAATAGTAACAAATTTATGTAAATTATTATTTTTCATATAAATATCAGATATATATGTTTTTTTCATAACTTTTTCCTATTAAATATATAAAATATATATTTTTATAATGAATGTAAAATAATTTAATTAATTGTAATAACAATAAAAATTATTATAAAAATAAAATATTTATATATAAAATTAATTTTTAATTTATATCAAAAAAGCATAAATGTATAAATTGCAAAAATATCATTTAATAGTTTATATAAAATTTTTTGTTTATACTACATTAATGATGTAGTATATCTGTACTACTACTACAGCAGTAGTTTATATATAAAAAATAAAATTAACAATAAATATTCATATTATTTAAAATAAAAGCAATACTTTAAATTTAAACTAATAAAAATATCATCATGATTTATACATCACTATATATTTTTAAAATAAAAATTATTTATAATAAATTTTATATAAATTAAAAACTTATTTGTATAATATTTTTTTACATTTTAAACAACAACATGAATTTAATTTAATCGAACATGTTCTACATTGAATAAATAAACGATGACAGAAATTATTAAAACAATTTATATGTGTACGATCTGTATATTTTTTACAATTAATACATTGAGATAAAACATCATCAGTAATTTTTTCTGATAAACGAGCATCAAAAACAAAAATTTTTCCTTTAAAATAATTAGATAAATTATATTTTTTAACTTGTTTAATATAACTTAAAATTCCACCATATATATGGTAAACATTAGAAAATCCATAATATTTTAATAATGCAGTAGATTTTTCACAACGAATACCTCCTGTACAATACATAACAATTTTTTTATTTTTATATATTTTTAAATATTCTGGTAATTTTTCTAATTGCTCACGAAAAGTTTTAGCTGGTACAGTTATAGCGTTACTAAAATGTCCTATTTCATATTCATAACTATTACGCATATCTAAAAATATATAATCTGGATCAAAAAAATATTTATTTACCAATAGAGCATTTAAATAAATTCCTCGATTACGCTGATGAAAATAAAAATCTTTAATTTTACTCGATACAATTTGTTTTTTAATCGTAATTCTTAAATCCCAAAAAGCTATCTTTTTATTTTCAATGGTGTAATTTATATACATACGTTTAGTTTTTTTATTAATTCTTTTAAAAAAATGTTTAATATATTTGTATTGTATAATAGGAACACTAATTAATGCATTAATTCCTTCTTCTGAAATATAAATTCGACCTAAAATATTTTTATTTTCTAATTTTAATTTAATTAAATTTAATAATTTTTTAGGATCTATAACAAAAAAATATTTATAAAAAGACAGAATAATATTTCTATGACTAATAGAATGTAAATAAATATTTTTTAAATTAGTTTGAGAATTTTTTTTTATTATTTTATACATAATATATAACCAATTTGACGTTAACAAAACATTAATTATTATAAAAATAATTTATAAAAATAAATAATAAATCCATATAATAAATTTATTTTTAAAATTTAATAATTTTTATTATTACGAGATTTTTAAATAATCTTTTTTCTGATTAATAATATTTTTTAAAGAATTTTCAAGACTAATCAATAATGATTTTTTTTCTAATATAAAACATGACGGTGCCTTGATTAAAAAATCTTTATTTAATAATAAAAATTTAATTTTTTTAATTTTTTTATTAATTGATATAATTTTTTTATTAATTCGGTTTAATTCTATATTAATATTTAAATGTGAATCAATTAAAATAAATATTTCTGTATTATCAATAACTCGCATGATATAAGAAGAACAATCATCTAAATCTGTAATTTCAATCAAACAATCTAAATAAGCAATTTTTTTTAATAAAACATTATTTTCATATAAAAAAACCCTTTGATTTATAGAAATATTTTTTAAATATACTTTTAATAATTTTGTATGTTTAACTTTTGTATCTACTCTAATACAACGCAAAATAGAAATAATTTTCTTAAACCACGACATGAATTTAATAATATACTTATTACAAAACATAATATTATATTGTGGAAATTTATTTAAAAAAATATTAGAATTAAGTTCTATATTTAATTTATATACAATATTCCAAATATATGTCGTAATAAATGGCATAATAGGATGTGTTATCAACAACAATGAACTTAATACATACAATAAAGTATTTTTAATTTGATTTTTTTCATAATCTAAACCCAATTGTAAAATTGGTTTTATCATTTCTAAATATTGATCGCAAAATATATTCCATATAAATTTATATAATAATACCGATAAACGATCAAATCTAAATAACTTTAAAAAACAATGATATTTTTTAATAACATTATTTAACTTAATATAAATCCATTGATCTAGTAAAAGGGTAGAAATATTTTTTTTTAAAAATATATTATTTTTTATATTTTTTATTACAAAACGACTAGCATGCCATATTTTATTACAAAAATTTTGATATCCTTTTAAACGATTCATATTCCAATTAATGTTTCTACTAGTAGTAGCTAAAGATATAAAATTATATCTTACTGCATCAACACTATGAACGCAAATTCCATTTGGAAAATTTTTTATAGTATTTAATTTAACTATTTCAGATGTTTTATTGTGAATTAAATTTTTTGTTCTTTTTTTAATTAATTCTTTTAAACTAATTCCATCAATCATATCTAAAGGATCCAATACATTACCATAAGATTTAGACATTTTACGGCCATCTTCATCTCGTATTAATCCTGTAAAATACACTTTTTTAAAAGGAATTTGTGGATTTCCATATTTATCCTTTACAATATGCATAGTTATCATAATCATTCGAGCAATCCAAAAAAAAATGATATCAAAACCACAAACTAAAATATCAGTAGGATGAAACATAGATAATTTTTTGTTATTAATAGGCCAACCCAAACCAGCAAATGTCCATAAACTTGAAGAAAACCAAGTGTCTAATACATCTGGATCTTGATTAAGCATGATATCTTTATTTAAAGAATATTCTTTTCGAATAGATTCTTCATTTTCTCCTACATAAATATTATCTTGTAAATCATACCATACTGGAATTTGATGTCCCCACCATAATTGACGAGAAATACACCAATCTTGAATATTATTCATCCATGATAAAAACATGTTTGTATATTGTTTAGGCACAAAAACAATTTTTTTTTCTTTTACTGCATTAATCGCTGTAATAGATAATAATTTAGTACTTAAGTACCATTGATTTGTTAATTTAGGTTCTAAAATTACACCACTTCTATCTCCATACGGAATACTATTTTTACAAATAACAGATTTTTTTAATAATCCTATTTTTTTTAATATTAACAAAATTTTTTTACGTACAATAAAGCGATCAAGAGACCGAAAATCTTTCGGAACAAAACAATCAAATATTTTTATTTTTTTTCCATTATAATCAAAAACATTTAATTTATTTAATATTTTACCATCTTTTGTAAAAATATCGATCATTGGTAATTTATTACGTTGACCAATATTATAATCATTAAAATCATGCGCTGGAGTTACTTTCATGCATCCTGTTCCTTTGGACATATCAATAGATACATCGCCAATAATAGGAATTATTCGATTTATCAAAGGAACTTTAACAAAACACCCAATATATTTTTTGTATCTAATATCATCAGGATGTACAGCTAATGCTGTATCTCCCAATAAAGTTTCAGGTCGAGTTGTAGCAATTACTACGCTTTTTTTATCAGTAAATTTAATATGATTACAATCATATATTAAAAAATACTCAATATACCACATTGTATTATTTCCAATACGGTTTTCTACTTCTAAATCAGAAACGACAGTCTGAAATTTTGAATCCCAATATATTAATTTTTTATTTCTATAAATTAATCCATCTTTATATAACATAATAAAAACTTTTTTAACTGCTATAGAAAAATCAGAATCTAATGTAAAACGAACTTTTTTCCAATTAATTAAATGACCTAATCGTTTAATTTGATTAAACATAATAGATTCAGATTTTTTTTTCCAATCAAAAATTTTACTAATAAATTCTTTTCTAGAATATGAATTTTTATTTTTTCCTTCTTTTTTTAATAAACGCCGTTCAACAACCATTTGTGTTGCAATACCTGCATGATCAGTACCCATCTGTAATAAAGTATTTTTACCAGACATACGATAATATCGTATTAAAACATCCATAATAGTCTGTTGAAACGCGTGGCCCATATGTAAATATCCAGTTATATTTGGCGGTGGGACCATAATACAAAAATTATTATTTTTAACATCATTATTTTGATGACAATAAAGTTTATTTTTTTTCCAAATTTTTTGTACTTTTTTCTCTATTAAAGTAAAATCAAAATTTTTATTCATTATTTTTGTTTAATTATATTGATTTATTTGTTTAACATAATTTATATCATTATATTCTTTAATTTTAAATTTATAATCAAAATGGATTTTTATATATATTTGACATATAAAAATATGTTAATATGATTATTAATACTACTCATATTAAAAATATAATTTTATTTTTATAAAAATTATCAAAGATAATATTATTAATAATATCTTTACATATTAAAATAATTTATCATAATAGATATAATTTAATAAATTAGATTATAATATTAATATTAATGTTATTAAAATAATATTTAACTAAATTTATTTTATATATTTTATATATATAAAATTATTTATATTGATTTAAAAAATAAAATAATTATACAAACATAATAATCATTATTATTTTTAAACAAGATAATTATTTATGAAAATGAATAAAATAAATTATTTTATTCATTATATATTTTATAATATATAAATATGATTATTGTTCTTGTTAATTTAAAACATATAAATTATATGTAACCAACATGATAAAATCATAAAATGATATATATTGTAAAACATAACTTTATTATTATCAATTAAATTTCAGTATAACTTAATAAGTTAAATCATATTAAAATTAATTAATTTATTAAAAATATATTTTTATAAAAATACATAAAATGCATATTAAATGCATATATATATCAATATAGTAATAATCACTATTAACAAAATATATTTTTATTCATAACTAATTAATGATTAATATCTTGATAATTAATTATTTTTAAAAAATTAATTATCATCTTATTTTTTTATATATATTTACTGTATGAAGAATTTATTAAAAAATTAATATAAAACATAATTATATATAAAAATTTAATTTCATTAACTAAAAACCAATTTATATATATGAGAATTTATATGAAAACATTATATCAAAAAAGTTGTCTCAAATTATCAGATTTTACATACGAAGAAATATTTTATTTGATGAAACTATCAAAATTTTTAAAAAAAAATAAACATAATAAAAAAGAAAAAAAATATATAAAAGGAAAAAATATAGCATTAATTTTTGAAAAACAATCTACTAGAACCAGATGTGCTTTTGAAGTTGCTGCATATGATCAAGGAGCACATACTACATATATAGGACCTAATGACACACATATTGGATATAAGGAATCCATTGAAGATTCTGCTAAAGTGTTAGGAACAATGTATGACGGCATTCAATATAGAGGTTATAACGATACAATACTTGAAAACCTTAAGAAATATTCAAAAATACCTATATGGAACGGTTTAACAGATAAATTTCATCCTACTCAAATTTTAGCGGATTTATTTACAATAATAGAAACTTTTCCTGAAAAACCATTAAAAAAAATTCACTGTGCATATGTAGGAGATGCTCAAAATAATATCGCTAATTCATTAATTGAAGCAGCAAATATAATAAATTTTAAATTAAATATTGTTTCTCCTGAATCATATTGGCCTAAAAAAAATTTTTTAAATAAAAAATATTCTTTGTATAATAAACGGAAAAATATTATTTATACCGATAAAATTATAGAAGGTGTGAAAAATGTTGACTTAATTTATACAGATGTATGGGTGTCACTAGGAGAAAGTGATGACATGTGGAAAAAAAGAATAGAAGAATTATATCCATATCAAGTAAATAAAAAAATGTTAAATATATCTAATAATCCTAATATTAAAATATTACATTGTCTACCTGCGCTACATAATAAAAAGTCTTTAATAGGATTACAATTACATAATAAATTTAAATTTAATAATGGATTAGAAATTACCGATGATATTTTTAATTCTAATATAAATCTAAGTTTTCGACAATCCGAAAATCGATTACATACAATTAAAGCATTATTAGTATCGTGTTTATCAGAAGAAAAAATTTTTTAATAAAAATATTTATGATAAATTATTTAATAATAATAATTTCAATCATATTTTTGTATAAAAAAAACTATAATTTAATTTTTATAAACTAAAATTGAGTCTTATATGTTAAAAAAAAAAAATGTATCTAAAAAAATATTTGGACCATATTCACCTATTTTAAAAATAAACAATTTATTTTTTATTTCTGGACAAATTCCAATAAATCAAAATACTGGAACTATACCAAAATATTTATCTGAACAAACAAATTTAGTATTAAATAATCTTAGAATATTATTAGAAGAAAATCAATTAAGTATCGTAAATATTATTAAAACTACTATTTTTACAACCAAAATAGATAAATTAAAAGAAATTAATTTATATTATAAAAAGTTTTTTGACAAATATACTACAATATATCCAACACGATCATGCATTGGTGTATTAGAATTACCTAAAAAAGTATATATAGAAATTGAAGCAATAGCATCTACATAATATATAATAAAAATATGCCACTTCGTGGCATAAAATTAATATATTAATCAACAATTAAATAAACTTTATTGTAATACTGAAATATTAAGTATTATTTTTTTTATAATTTTGACGATTTCGAGATATAAAATTTTTTTTATTATCACGAAATCCAGACTGTGTTATTAATTTAATGTTAATCGGTTTATTTAAAATACGTGTACGTAATAAACAAATCAGTAATCGCTTAGAGTGACTTTTCGGTAATTCAACTGTAGAATAATTAGTAAATAATCGAATATTTCCGATTAATCGACTACTAATATCCCCTTCATTAGCAATAGCTCCTACGATATGACGAACTTCTACACCATCATTACGACCAACTTCAATGCGACATATTGTCATATTATCTGATCTTTTGTTATCTTGGATAAAACGAGAATTGGAATATGTTTTATTAGTTATATATTTTTTTCTATTATTCATTGTAAATGAAGGATTATTTTTAAAAGATATAAATGAATATTTTTTATCAGGTGGTATAATTAATGGACGTTCTCCTTGCACTAACTTTAGTAATGCTGCTGATAATTTTTCAAAATCTAAACCATCTTTTAAGTTTAACTTATGTAATAATAATTTATATGGTTCTAAATCATAACTATCCAATTGATTTTGTATTTTTTCTGAAATAACTTTTAATCGACATTGCGCTACAAGTTCAGATTTTGGTAATTCTATTTCTCGAATAGAGTGTTTTATGATTCGTTCAATATTACGTAATAATCTACGTTCACGATATTCTACAAATAATAATGCTCGACCTGTTCGACCTGCTCGACCTGTACGACCAATACGATGTACGTATGATTCTGCATCCATTGGAATATCATAATTAATAACAAAACTAATACGATCTACATCTAATCCTCGCGCAGCAACATCTGTAGCAATTAATATGTCTAATTTTCCTGTTTTTAATCGTTCTAACGTTTGTTCTCTTAACAATTGATTCATATCACCATTTAATGCCGCACTATTATATCCATGTTTTTCTAATGTTTCTGCTACCTCTAAAGTAGCACTTTTAGTACGTACAAAAATAATAGTAGCAGAAAAATCTTCAACCTCTAAAAATCGAATTAAAGCATCAGTTTTTTTTCCACGCACTACCCAATAACTTTGTTGTATATCAGGACGTGTTATACCAGTAGACTGTATTTTAACTTCTTTAGGAGAATTCATAAAACGTTGAGATATTCTGCGAATCATGTTAGGCATTGTAGCAGAAAATAATGCAGTTTGATGTTTTTTAGGAATTTTTGACATAATATGCTCTACATCTTCTATAAAACCCATACGTAACATTTCATCTGCTTCATCCAAAACTAAACTATTTAACTGTATTAAATTTAAAGTACCTCTTTTTAAATGATCTAATAATCGACCAGGTGTTCCTACAATAATTTGAGGACCTTTTCTTAGTGCTTGTAATTGAATTTCATATTTTTGACCACCATATAACGCTACAACTTGTGTTCCAATGAGATATTGGGAAAAATCAAAAAAAGCTTTTGCTACTTGTATAGCTAATTCTCGGGTTGGCACTAAAACTAAAATTTGAGGAGATTTTAAAGAAATATCAACATTATGTAATAACGGTAACGCAAAAGCAGCTGTTTTACCGCTACCTGTCTGAGCCATACCTAAAACATCCTTACCAGATAATAAATAAGGAATACAAGTAGATTGAATCGGTGAAGGTTTTATATATCCTAGTTTTTTTAGAGATTTTAATAAAACAGGATTAAGTCCAAAAATAGAAAAAGAATGATAAATTTGAGTCATGCAGAGTATAAGCCTCTTTATGTTACAACCATGCCTAGTCTACTACATAACTCATGATGAAAATTTTTTACATTTTCATTAAAGAGTATGAACAGGCTAAATTGCATGTATATAATTTTTTAAAAAAATAATAGATTTTTTAATAAAAAATATAAATATTAAAATATTTAATTTTTATAAATAAAATAATAAAAATTTATTATACAATAAATACTAAAAATAAGATAGTCAATATAAATTATAAAAATAAAATGTAATTTTTATAATTTATCTAATAAATTAGTATCTTTCATACTTAATCGAATACGACCTTGTCGATCTACTTCCAATACTTTGACAGAAATAACTTGATCAATTTTTAAATAATCAATCACTTTATCTACTCTTTTATGTGAAATTTGTGAAATATGTATTAAACCTTCTCTACCAAAACCAATAGAAACAAAGGCTCCAAAATCTAAAATACGTGTTACTCTACCAGAATAAATTTTTCCAATTGTAATATCTTCAGTAATCTCTTTAATTCTACGGATAGCGTGTTTAGCTTTATCTCCTGCTGTAGCTGAAATTTTTACCATTCCGTCATCTTTAATCTCAATAACTGTACCTGTTTCTTCGGTCAACATCCTAATAATAGAACCGCCTTTACCGATGACATCTTTTATTTTTTCCGGATTAATCTTCATAGTGTATATTCTAGGAGCAAATTTTGAAATATCACTTCTAGGAATATGTAAAGTGGTTTCCATAATATCTAAAATCTTTAATCTTGCAGATTTTGCTTGATATAATGCAGCTTTAATAATATCACTAGTAATACCAGAAATTTTTATATCCATCTGTAAAGCAGTAATACCTATTCTACTACCAGCTACTTTAAAATCCATGTCTCCTAAATAATCTTCATCTCCTAAAATATCTGATAAAATCATATAAGAATGTTGTTCTTTTATCAAACCCATGGCAATTCCAGCAACAGCTGACTTAATAGGAACTCCAGCATCCATTAAAGCTAAAGAAGCACCACATACAGAAGCCATAGAAGACGAACCATTAGATTCAGTTATTTCAGAAACTAAACGAATAGTATATGGAAATTCTTCAATATTCGGCATAACAGCTAAAAAACTACGTTTAGCAAGTTTCCCATGACCAATTTCTCTTCGTTTTGGTGATCCGACTATTCCAATTTCACCAACAGAATATGGAGGAAAATTATAATGAAATAAAAAATTATCAGTCCTATCTCCTAATAAATCATCCAAATTTTGAGCATCTCTAGAAGTTCCTAAGGTAGCAGAAACTAAAGCTTGTGTTTCTCCTCTAGTAAATAAAGCAGATCCATGAACTCGAGGAAGAATTCCTGTTCGTACATCAATTGGTCTAATCTCATCATTCGTACGCCCATCAATTCTCAATTTACCTTTTAAGATACGTTTACGAACAATATTACGTTCTAATAAATAAATAATTTCTTCAATTTTAGAACTAGTTAGTAGATTATCGTAATTTAACAAATCTATGATTAATTTTTGTTTAATTTCATTTAACTTATTTAATCTCTCTTTTTTTGTAAAAATACGATATGCAGATTCAATATCTTTTTTAACTCTTTTAGAAACTAAATTATATAAAACAGTGTCAGCAGTATATATATCATAACTAATATTAGGAATTTTATTTGCTTTTTCAGAAAAACAATAAATATTATCAATTAACAATTTTTGATTTTCATGTCCAAATAGAATAGCATTTAAAATCTCTTCTTCAGATAAAATATTAGCCTCAGCTTCAACCATTAAAATAGTACTTTTGGTTCCCGATACTACTAAATCTAAACAACTATCTTTAATTTTTTCTATTGACGGGTTTAAAATATATTGATTATCTAAAAATCCTACTCGCGCAACCCCTATCGGTCCTAAAAAAGGTAAACCAGATAAACATAACGCAGCCGATACACCAATAATAGAAATTATATCAGGATTAATTTGAGGATTTACTGAAATAACTGTTGCAATAATCTGAACTTCATTTAAAAAATCTTTAGGAAATAATGGACGTATTGGTCTATCAATTAATCGAGAAATTAAAATCTCATTTTCGCTAGGACGTCCTTCTCGGCGAAAAAAACCACCCGGAATTCTACCTGCAGCATAAGTACGTTCTTGGTAATTTACAATTAAAGGAAAAAATTTTTGTCCAGACAATATAGGAGCACCACTAACTATAGTCACAAGTACTGTAGTCTCGTCCATACTAGCTAAAACTGAAGCAGTAGCTTGCCGAGCAATTACTCCTGTTTCTAAAATAATAGAATGCTGACCATATTTAAATTTATGTATAATTGGTTTTAACAAAATTAATATCCTTAAATAAAAATAATTTAAAAAATATTTATATATTAATAAAAACAATGAAATATAAAATATTTTTTTTTTAAAAACAATTAAAATTATATTTTTAATAAAATATATAAATACATAAAAAAGAGCTATAATAGCCCTTTTCTATAAATAAATTATACTATATTTTTAATAATTTTTAATACCATAAAAAACTATTTTATAAAATATTAATAGCGTAAACTAAGATCTTTAATTAAAAAAAGATAGTGTCGATGCTGATGAGACTTAATATAATCTAATAATTTTCTACGTCGAGAAACTAGTTTTAATAAACCCTTACGACCACAATGATCATTTCGATGTAAAATAAAATGTTTTTGTAAATAATTTATTTTCCATGTTAATAACGCAATTTGTACTGATGAATTACCACTATTACTATATGATTTTCCGTATTTTAAAATTAAATCTTTTATTACTAATGTATTTTTCAACATAAAAATTCCTACATATTAATTTGTCAAAAATAAAAAATTAAATATATTAATGTTATAATTGATTACAGCTAATTTTATAAAATGCATTCTGGAATTAATAATCCTAACTTATTTATTTGTCCAACCCCTAAAAACATATTATTTATACCAGCTACAACTTGTACTAAACCATTTTTAGAAAATAAAAATAAAGATATACACAAATTTTTTTTAAAATTATTTACATCTTCATTAAATAATTTTATTTTAGGATATTGTGAAAATATAGAACTAACAGGTAATAAAAATGTTTTTAGCATTTTATATTTATAAAAACGATATGTTTGTTTTATACTTTTATTTTCAATAAAATATAAATTTGTTAAATTTACTAACTGCGATGAATCATATGGTCCAACTTTCAAACGACGTAAAAAAACAACATGTGCACCACACTTTAAAAACTTACCGATATCATATACTAAACTACGAATATATGTTCCTTTTGAACATAAAACCGTAAATTCTAAAAATTTATCAACTCTCTTAATAAAATTTAATTGATAAATAATAACTGTTCTTGGATAACGGGATATAACAATCCCTAATCGAGCATACCTATATAATGGAATCCCATAATATTTAATGGCTGAAAACATAGGTGGAATTTGTTTTATTTTACCAATAAATTTATTTAAAATATTAATAATATCATTTGTTTTTACATAAACTGAATTTGTGTATATTACTTCACTTGATAAATCTCCAGTAGCTGTAACTACACCTAATTTTGCAATTACATGATATTTTTTTACTGAATTTGTTAAATATTTTGAAAATTTTGTTGCATTACCAAATAAGATAGGTAAAACACCAGTAGCTAATGGATCTAATGAACCAGTATATCCAGTTTTAGAAGCACAAAAAATTTTTTTAACGTGCTGCAACGCACAATTAGATGAAATACCTTTTGGTTTATCTAGTAATAATATTCCAGAATTATTTTTATTATTTTGATAAGCCATTTTAAAACCTAAATATATAAGATCTTGTACTACATATTAAAAATTATTTGAATTTAATCTTATTAATCAAATTAGAAACAAATATTCCTGCAATATAAGATGTATCATGAATAAAACATAATTTAGGGATAACACGTAACAATAAATTTTTATTAATAAGCGAACGAATAAATCCTTCTGCTTTTTGTAAAATATTTAATATCAATTTAATACGATTATTATCTTGATAATTTAAGCATGTAAAAAATATTTTAGCATAACTTAGATCAGAAGATAATTTTACCTCTAATATTGTAATCAAAAAATTTAATCTTGGATCTCGTAAACGTCTTTGAATTATTATAGCAATCTCTTTATGTAAAATACGCTCTAATCGTATTGATCGACTAAAATTTTTTAACATATTATTTTCCAAAAATAATAAATACTAAAATATAAAATAATATCAAAAAACCCTTATTATATAATTTAGATATAAAAAATTATTTATTTCAAAAATTGAAATACTTCAATCATATCTCCTATACAAATATCATTATAATTTTTTACTCCAATTCCACACTCAATACCATTACGTACTTCTGTAACATCTTCTTTAAAACGACGTAAAGATTCTAATTCTCCTTCAAAAATAACAATATTATTTCGTAACACCCGTATCGGATTATCTTTTTTAATAATTCCTTCTTTTACCATACATCCTGCTACTAAACCAAATTTAGGTGCTTTGAATATACTTCTAACTTCTGCTAATCCAATTATTTTTTGTTTATTAACGGGCATTAATAAGCCAGACATAACAGCTTTAATATCATTAATTAAATTATATATTACTGAATAATATCGAATATTTAAATTTTCTGATTCTATAACTTTTCTTGCAGAAATATCTGCGCGAACATTAAATCCTATTAAAATAGATGTAGTAGTAATACTTAAATGAGCATCTGTTTCTGTGATTGAACCTATACCCGACATAATAATATTAATTTTAATAACTTTATCAGATATTAGATTTAAAGAATCTAATATCACTTCTAAAGAACCTTGTGTATCTGTTTTTAAAATAATATTTAAATCAGATATTTTTTTTGTATTAATTTGATCAAATAAATTATTCATATCAAATTTTCTTTTATTTGATAACTTAATATCTCGATATTTTATTTTTCGATATAATGATAATTCTCTAGCTTTTTTTTCATTACGTACAACAACTAATTCGTCACCTGTTTTAGGAACACCAGACAAACCAAACACTTCTATTGGAAGTGATGGTCCAGCTAAAGAAACATTTTGACAAAATTCATTTCTAAGTAGTTTAATTTTACCATATTCTACTCCACAAATAACTATGTCGTGTATATGTAAAGTTCCTTCGTTAATTAAAATTGTAGCTACAGGTCCTCGTTGAGCATCCAAAAAAGACTCAACCACTATTCCTTTAGCCATTCCAGTATGTACTGATTTTAATTCCAATATTTCCGCTTGCAATAAAATCGCAGATAATAAATTATCAATACCAAAACCTGTTTTGGCTGAAACTAATACAAATATATTTTCTCCACCAAATTCTTCAGAAATAATAGAATACTTCATTAATTCTTTTTTAATTTTATTTACATTAGATTCTGTTTTGTCAATTTTATTAATAGCTACTATTATAGGTACATCGGAATTTTTAGCATGTTGAATAGCTTCTATAGTTTGAGGCATAACTCCATCATCTGCTGCTACTACTAAAACTACTATATCAGTAATTTTAGTACCTCTTGCTCTCATTGCAGTAAAAGCAGCATGACCTGGAGTATCTAGAAATGTAATAACACCATGAGATGTTTTAACATGATACGCACCAATATATTGTGTAATACCTCCCGATTCTTTAGACACTACTTTAGTAGATCGAATATAATCTAATAATGATGTTTTTCCATGATCTACATGCCCTAGTAAAGTAACAACAGGCGGCCTAATTTTTTGTATACCATCTCCAAAATCACGATCTTTCATCAAAGACAGCTCTAATATATTATCTTGATATATGTTTACTTTATGACCCATTTCCTCTATTATTAATTGTGCTGTATCTTTATCTAGCATTGTATTAGATGTTACCGAAATCCCTAAATTAAGTAACATTTTAATAATTATAGAACGCTTAACTGCTATTTTATTAGATAATTCTAATACTGATATAGTATTTCCTATACTAATTGTTTTATTTAAAATTTTAGTAGGTTTATTAAATTTTTGATGCAAAATAGAATTTTTTATTAAACACGATTTATTTTTTTTTTTATAATTTAAAAATCTATTTTCAAGTCCTTTTGTTGAAAATACATTATTTTTTTTTTTAATTTTTTTATTTTTAATAAATTTATTAGATTTTTTATTATCAGTATAATTATTTGTTATACTACTAATATATGTATCCTTAATATTATTTATTTTTTTATCGCTTAACTGCGTTATAAATTTAGGATTATTTTTTTTACTCGTTAATACTTTATTGTCATGTTTATCTCTTATTTTTTTAGATTTCACTGGTAAAATTATCTCTTTTATTTTAAAAGTACATTCAATTAAAAATTAATATTATAAAAATTTATCAAAATAATATATATACACATATATTATAAATTTTATTTCTAATATTTTAAATAATATTATTTTACATAATTATTTATACTATTATTAATTTATGTATTATATACAGTGTATATATAAATTTTTTAACAAATAATAATTAAAATATTAATAATATATAATATTCTGATTTAACCAAATATTACATAAATTTCTTAAAAAATAATTTAATATTTTTTAAAATATTCATAATTATATTCATGATAGATTTCATACTTTATACTCCATATTATTTATTTTCATGAAACCAACAAATGTTTCGAGCTTCCATGATTAATTTACCGGCTTGTGTAGATGTTAGCGCCGCAATATCATTCAAATCATCAATACTTTGTTCAGCAAGATGTTCCAACGTATATATCTTTTTTTCTATTAATTTTTGAATCACAATATCATTAATATACTTTAACTCTAATAATTCTGAATCTATATAATTATTATTAAAATTTTTAACTAACTTTTCTGGATTACCTTTTAATATAAACATCGCTTTTTGCTGTACATTCAATATTACATCATTTTTAATGCCTGTAATAGATAATAACGTATGTATGGATGCATTAGCAATAGCTTGTATTGAAGAAAATCCAGCACTAACTAACGCTGAAATATCATTATCAGTAAGATTTAATTGATTTCTAAAAACCTGAAAAAATTCATTTTTTTCTAATTTGTTAGGTTTTTTAAAATCATTTGAAGTCATAATATTTAGCTCCCATCCAGTTAATTGTGATGCTAAACGAACATTTTGTCCGTTTCTTCCAATTGCTTGAGCTAAATTACATGACTTAACGGATATATTAATAGTATGAGTATCATTATCTAAAATAATTGATGACACATCAGCAGGAGACATAGAATTAATTACAAATTTTTCTGGATTATTATCCCATAAAATTACATCAATTCTTTCTCCACATAATTCACTAGAAACTGCCTGTACTCGAGCTCCTCTCATACCTACACATGCTCCTACAGGATCAATTCTACCATCATATGTTGTAACAGCTATCTTGGATCTTGATCCAGGATCACGAGCAATAGCTTTAATTTCAATTAATTTTTCTCCGATTTCAGGTACTTCAATACGAAATAGTTCAATTAACATATCAGACCTAGATCGACTCATAAATAATTGAGCACCACGAGTTTCATTAGAAATATTATACAACAAACCGCGTACTCTATCATTAATTCTAAAATTTTCTCTAGGAAGCATGTCCTCTCTCATAATTATACCTTCAATATTATTACCGACATCTAAAATAACACAATCTCTACTAATTGTTTTAACTATTCCTGCAATAATATGACCTTTTTTTTTATGGAACTGATTAATACTAATTTCTCGTTCAGCTTCTCTTACTTTTTGTATAATTACTTGTTTTGCAATCTGAGTAGCAATACGATCGAAAGTTACCGAATCAATGCAGTCTTCCATATAATCATGTAATTGTATCGTTTTATCTTCAAAACGAGCTGCTTCTAATGTAATTTCTTTAGTCGGATTAGATACAATATTTACTACTAACCATCTCCGATATGTATTAAAACTACCATTTTTTCGATTTATACATACTCTAATATTAATATCTTGATCATATTTTTTTTTAGTGGCAATAGCCAAAGCGCTTTCTAATGCTTCAAAAATTTTTTCTCTTGGAATAGATTTTTCATGTGAAACAGCATCTACTACAAACAATATTTCTTTGTTCATATCAGTTATCCTTAAATTAAAAATGGATATATTCAACTAAATAAACAATTCAAAAGAAAATAAATTTTATTAATCCAAATAAACAATAATATTTTATGTATAAAGTTAATTTTAATCATATTTAATAGTTTTTATAGTAAATATTATTAATCAATATTAGTATATATGTAAAACATTTATAATAAAAAATTCCGAGTTGTTCGGAGTTAAAATATTAAATAATTACTGTAATACAAATAAATATAATATAAAAATTTAAAAAGAAAAAAAACATAATTTATGCCGAAGACGGGACTCGAACCCGCATACTTATTTTAGTCAAGTACTACCTCCTCAAGATAGCGTGTATACCTATTTCACCACTTCGGCTAAAATTTTTTATATCAATACAATTTGTGAATTCATAATAATAAATAAAAATAATTAAAAATAAAAAAATAAAAATATTATTATTATCATTTAAAATATTTTAATTACTTCAGTTTATAGGATGTAATAAAAATTATTTATCAATAATTATATATGTAAACTACTAGTCGTCCACATACTAAACCTACATAATAGTAAACTCACTATAAAAAATAGAGTTATCAACACTAATATTATATATATAATTACATAACTTTTTGAATGTTCAGTAAACAATTGAGATGAATAATCATTAGTATTAGCAGATAAATTATTTTCTGAACTATACTGAAATATAATAGTAGTAATTAATAAAAAAGAAATAACAATAAAAATAATTAATAAAAAAAAATGCATATAAAACACCGTATATATTATTACAGTATTGATTATAATATACTTCATTAATATAAATATTTGTATATTTAATCATCTAAAAATCATATTTTTATTATTGTATATATACAATAATATACTAAAATAAAATTTTATATATAAAAATTTTTATATCTAAATAAATGTATTAATAAATAATTACTTATATATATATCAGAAGTAATTATTTTGTCTATAAAAAATTTAAATATTTATCATATAAATAAATTATATTTTTAAATATATTAATTAATTTGACATAAAAATATTATATCATTTTGTATATAATATGATTAAATGTATCTATTTTTTTTTAAAAAAAAGTGTCTTACATATATCAATAAATTAAAAAATTATTTATTAGTATTAATTGTTATATATAACAATTAATTGTTATATATTAACAATATATATTTATAGATAATTATCTATTATTATGTTTAATTATTTTTAATAAATATCAATTTATATAAATATATTAATACATTAAACTTTAATAATACAAAAAATATATATAAAATATATAATAATTAATATTGTTAATATTAATAAAAAAACACATAAAAAACAATATATATAGAAATTATATTCTATATATTTTATGTTTAGCTACATATTTAACATTAACATACTTAGATGTTTTAAATATAAAATTTTTAAAAAATATTTTATAATATTATAAAATATTTAGTAATGATATCTATTTAATAAATAGATATCATGAAATTATAATTAAAATATACTAATGGGATACCATAAATATATTAAAATTATTTTTAAAATAAATAAATAAAAATAATTAAGAACTATTTAATACAAAAGTTATTTATATAAATAAATATAAAATGTAAAAAATAATATTTTTAATGATTTGTAATAACAAAAATTATTTTTAACGTAAATTCCATCCTTCTGGTTCACGAACTGGTTTTCTAGACATTAAATCATCAATTTGTAATAAATTAATAGTTTCATATTTTATTAAAGCATCTTTCATAGCATGTAAAATATCAATATTTTCATTTAAAATTTTTTTCGCACGTTGATAATTAATATCAACCATTAGTTTTATTTCTTCATCAATAATCTGAATAGTTTTATCAGAAAAATATTGTACTGGGCGTCTAGATTTTCCTAAAATAACTGTTTTACCTACATCTGTATATAATAACGGACCCAACTTATCTGAAAAACCCCATTGAGTAACCATTTTTCGTGCTAAATTAGTAGCTATTTTAATATCATTAAACGAACCAGTTGACACTTTATCTGATCCGTAAATAATTTCTTCTGCTAAACGTCCCGCGTATAATGTAGCAATTTGACTTTCTAATTTTTGACGATTTATACTGAATATATCATTAGTTGGCAAAAATAATGTAATTCCTAAAGATTGCCCTCGAGGAATAATTGTAACTTTATGTACTGGATCATGACCAGGCATAAGTCTTCCAACAATTGCATGTCCAGATTCATGATAAGCAATAAATTCTTTTTGATGTTCATTCATAATAATAGATCGTCTTTCAGATCCCATTATAATTTTATCTTTAGATTTTTCAAAATCTAACATAGTAATTGATATTTTATTATAACGAGCCGCTAACAAAGCAGCTTCATTTACTAAATTAGCTAAATCAGCCCCAGAAAATCCAGGAGTACCTCTAGCAATTATTATTGGTACTACATCATTAGCAACAGAAACTTTACGCATATGAATTTTTAAAATTTCTTCTCGACCAATAAGATCTGGTAGAGGTACTACTACTTGACGATCAAATCTACCCGGTCTTAGTAAGGCAGGATCTAGTACGTCAGGACGATTTGTTGCGGCAATTAAAATAATTCCTGCATTAACTTCAAATCCATCCATTTCTACTAATATCTGATTTAAAGTTTGTTCACGTTCATCATGACTACTACCTACGCTAGTTCCTCTCTCTCTTCCGACAGCATCAATTTCATCAATAAATATTATACATGGCGCATATTTCCTAGCATTCTCAAACATATTACGTACTCGAGCAGCACCAACTCCTACAAACATTTCTACAAAATCAGATCCTGAAATTGTAAAAAAAGGAACATGAGCTTCACCTGCAATTGCTTTAGCTAATAAAGTTTTTCCGGTACCCGGTGGACCAACCATCAATATACCTTTAGGTATTTTACCTCCTAACTTTTGAAATCTTTGTGGTTCTTTTAAATATTCAACTATTTCAGAAACATCTTCTTTTGCTTCTTTACATCCAGCAACATCTAAAAAAGTAGTATTAACTTTATTTTTATGTAACATTTTAGCTTTATTTTTACTAAAAAATAATGTTCCTTCTTCATTACTAATTTGTATTAGTTTCATAAAAAAAAACCATACAATCATTGATAAAAAATTAGGAATCCATGACATAAACGTAGATATAAAAATATTTTTTAATTCTGGAACATCTCCAATAATAATAATTTTTTTTTCTAATAAAACATTCAATAAATTAAAATCATAAAAAGGAGAGTATGTAATATACTGAGTCATATCTTTTTTAGTAACTTCAATTTTTTTGCCATTAATGTGGGTTTTAATAATTTTATTTTTATTAACTTCCGATAAAAATGTAGAATAATTGACATTAGCATTATTTACAGTATATAATTTTAAACTACAAAATATAATTATTGATATAACTGAAATAAAAAAACAAAAAATTAAATTTTTAACTATATTGGTCAAATGATAACCTCACTTTACACTAATATTAAAAAAATTATATTTTATATTTACGAGCTATGATAAATACTTCTCGAGAATTAACACGCGAGGAGCGTGGCTTATAAATTTTTACTAATTTAAACATATTAAAAATTTTTTTTATATATTCATTAAAACCATAACCTTGAAATAATTTCATTACTAGACATCCATTTGTCGATAATACAGACATAGAAATTTTTAATACAATATTGCTTAATTTAAACATATTAACATTATCTACAATAGAACAACCACTAAGATTTGGAGACATATCAGACATAATAATATTCCAAGAATATTTTTTTAATAAAATAAACATTTTTTTTTGAATTAATATATCAGTAATATCTCCACGAAAAAATTTAACATTTTTTAGCGGACGCATTGGTAAAATATCATATGCAAAAATAATTCCTGATTTTCCAATTTTTTCTAAAGCATATTCTGACCAACCACCCGGATTAGATCCTAAATCTATAACTTTCATTCCGGTATAAAAAATTTTTTCTGATTCATTAATTTCTTTTAATTTAAACCATGCTCTAGATCTTAAATTTCTTCTATTCCTTTCTTTTATATAAGGATCAGAAAGATGTTTTTTTAACCAATTATTAGATTTATTTATTTTTTTTATTAAAATCATAATCTTATTTAATACCACAAATAATAAAACATCAAATCAAATAAAAATATTAAAATAAAATTTATAAATAAAAATTATTAGTCTATATAAATTTTAAATAATTATTTAATCGTTATATATATAAATATTTATTTACATATATATAAATTAAAAGATAAATTAAATAAAATTTAATTACAAATAAAAATATCTATTTTTTAATTTAAAAAAATATTTTTTATTTTAAATAAATTGATTTTTTAATAAAAAATATTACTTTAAAAATAAAAAATTATACTGTTATATATACTCAATTTTTTTAATTAAATATTCTACAGAACCAGCAGGGGTATCTACTGTTACAATGTCTTTTTCTTTTCTTCCAATTAGTGCTCGTGACATAGGCGAATAAACAGAAATAGAGCATTCTTTACAGTTTGCTTCATCATCACCAACTATAGTATAAACAAAAATTTTATTTGTGGAAATTTGCAATACTATTACAGTAGATCCAAAAATAACAACACCTTTAAAAGATATTTTAGTAACATCAATAATTTCAGAGCATAACAATTTATTTTCAATTTCACAAATTTTGTTTTCACAAAAACTTTGTTCTTCACGTGCAGCATGATACTCAGCATTTTCTTTTAAATCACCTAATTGTCGAGCATTAGAAATTGCTTCTACAATCGATGGACGTGTAATATACTTTAATTTTTTTAATTCAGATTTTAATATATTAAAACCCCGTAATGTCATTGGAACTTTATTTAACAATCTTATCCCTCCTTTATATTAAAATATTATCTATTAAATATAGATTATTTTTTCAATATTTAGATACTATATTAGTATATATAATATATAATAATATATAGTATATATTATATATATTTTTATATTTAATTCATTAAACGAGTATTGATCTCTTTAATTTATGATATCATTATAGCAAATAATAAAACATCAATGTATATAAAAATATACATATTAAAATATTTTATATAAATTAGAATTTAAAATAAAAATTATTTTATAAAAATATATTCAAAAAATTTTTATATAGATATATTTTATATATATAAAATATATCTATATTTATATATATAAATCAGTAATTATATGTAGTTACTAACTACTAAAAAAAACTACTATAACTAGTAAATCTATATATATTAATTAATAATATAAATTAATATTTAACGATTGAGTTAAAATCATGGATTTAGACAAAATATGCGCTTTAATTAAAAAAAAATTAAAATTAAAAAAAATATTTATATCAAAATATCATAATAATATCACGATTACTGCAATAGGAGATTTCTTTATAGACATGAATTCTTTAGATAAACAAAAACATATATATAAAATATTAATGCCGTATTTTATTACACAAGAAATTCACGCTATTACAATAAATACACACACTATATCTGAATGGAACAAAAAAAAACATTAAATTAAATAATACCAATTTTGATTTTAATAAATATATAAATTTAATTACATTTAAATAAATTTATATAAAAATATAAATTAATTATATATATACATATATATTTATGCTAATAGATATGAAAATATTAATTAGTATGATAATTTTTTAACTATTATTAATAGTAACAAAAACTATATTTATGTTTTAATAAAATTAAATAGTTTAAAATATTTTAAAAAATTAAATTTTAATATATTCAAAAAAAATATACAAAAAATAATAATTAAATGATAAAAATATATTTTAATCACTAAAATATCATAAATATTTATAATAAATAAATATATTTATTATAAATAAAAATATTATTATAATAATATTTTTCAATTTAAAATACACAGAGAAAAGATTATGTATGCTATATTCTTGGACCGAAATAAACAATATAAAGTAAAATTTGGTGAAATTATTAAATTAGAGAAGATGAATTTAAAAATTGGAGAAATTATAATATTTAAACAAATAATATTATTATCCAATAATAAAGAAATATCTATTGGACAACCAATACTAAAAAATGTTTATATAGAAGGATCTGTCTATAAACATGGAAGAGATAAAAAGATAAAAATTATAAAATTTAATCGTCGTAAACATTATAAAAAAAACCAAGGACATAGACAATATTATACAAAAGTTAAAATTAAAAATATAAAATATTAATAATATAATTTAAGGATATAAAATGGCTCATAAAAAAGCAGGAGGTTCTTCTAGAAATGGAAGAGATTCTCATTCAAAAAGATTAGGTATAAAAAAATTTGGAGGAGAATACGTATATCCGGGAAATATTATAATTAAACAAAGAGGAACTAAATTTCATCCCGGGCATAATGTAAAATGTGGTAAAGATCATACTTTATTTGCTGTTATAAAAGGATTAGTAAAATTTAAAAAAAGGGGTTTACTTAATAAGATTTATGTAAATGTTATAAAAAAAAACAATAAACTAACATAAAAATATTTAAATCTTAAAAATCTTGTATAAAAGAGAGAGATAACATGAAATTTGTTGATTCAGCTATAATTCATGTATCTGCTGGAAACGGAGGACATGGGTGTATAAGTTTTAGAAGAGAAAAATTTATACCAAAAGGAGGTCCTGATGGCGGAGATGGTGGTGACGGAGGAAATATTTGGATAATATCTGATTTAAATATGAATTCATTAACTGATTATAGAATTAAAAAAACATTTTACGCTGAAAATGGAAAAAATGGATCTAATTCTAATAGTTCTGGAAAAAAAGGAAAAGATATTTTTATTCGTGTACCATTAGGTACTAGAATTTTAAATATTAATACTAATACTATTATAGCTGATATACAAAAAAAAAACCAAAAAGTTCTCATTGCTAAAGGAGGTTGGCATGGATTAGGAAATTCTCGTTTTAAATCATCCACAAACCAAACTCCAAGAAAAAAAACAGAAGGTTCTCGAGGGGAATATAAAATTATATTATTAGAATTAATATTAATCGCAGATATTGGAACATTAGGTCTTCCTAATTCAGGTAAATCTACATTAACTAGTGCACTATCTAATGCAAAACCAAAAATAGATTATTATCCATTTAGTACATTATATCCTGTATTAGGAACAGTAAAAATAAAAAAAAAAAAATTTATTATTGCTGACATACCTGGAATAATAAAAGGTGCATCATCTGGAATAGGATTAGGAATAAAATTTTTAAAACATTTATCTCGTTGTCGATTACTATTACATATTATTGATGTTACAACAATTAATAAAAAAAATATAAATAAGGTTAAATTTATTATATTAAAAGAACTTAAAAATTTCAATGAATCATTATTTAAAATACCTCGATGGTTAATTTTTAATAAAATTGATATTTTAACAAAAAAAAAAATTATTAAAATAACGAAATATATAACAAAAAAAATTCAAAATAATCAGAAATATTATTTTATTTCAGCAAAAAATAATATCGGAACAAAACAATTATCTAAAGATATAATTCAACATTTATACAAAACATAATATATAAATATTTAATAAAATCAAAATCATAATATTATGTATTGATAAAAATATTTATCAATACAAATTTATCAAAAAGAATGTTTAATATATATAATTAATATAATTTATAAAGATAAACATGATGTAATAATACTTACTATTATAAAGAAACCCGGATTAAAAACACCGGGATTTCTTTACTATTATAAATGATTATCTTTTAGAAAACTGGATTTTTTTTCTAGCTTTGCGAAAACCAAATTTTTTACGTTCTACTTGTCTAGAATCACGTGTTACAAAACCTTCTTTTCGTAAAATATCTCGTAATGTATTATCATAATTAATTAATGCACGAGTAATTCCTTGTCTAATAGCCCCAGCTTGTCCAGATATTCCACCACCTTTTACTGTAATATAAAAATCAAATATATTTAACATATTTACTACACCTAATGGTTGTTGAACTACCATACATGCAGTTTTTCTACCAAAATATTCTGTTAAAATACGTTTATTAATAAAAATTTTTCCTTCTCCCTTACGTAAAAAAACACGCGCAGAAGAAGATTTGCGACGACCTGTACCATAATTTATATACTCAGACATAATATAAATCCTAATATTTATATATATTAAATATTTAAAAAAATTGGTTTTTGCGCATTTAAATTATGCTCATGAAACGGAAATACTTTTAATTTTTTAAAAATTGATCTACCCAAAGAACCCTTGGGTAACATTCCTTTAACAGCTTTTTCAATAACTCTTTCAGGATGATTTAATAACATGTATTGTAAAGTATATTTTTTTATTCCACCAACATAACCGGTATGGTGATAATAAACTTTATTAAGAATTTTTTTACCAGTAACAATTATTTTTGATGCATTTATAACTATGATATAATCACCAGTATCAACATGAGGAGTATACTCGGATTTATATTTCCCACGTAAACGTAAAGATATTTCAGTTGCAAAACGACCTAAAACTTTATTTGTAGCATCAACGTAATACCAGGATTTCACAATATTGTTAACATTTGCTGAAAAACTTTTCATAATATATTTTACCTGATAGATATAGTTATAAAAATTAATAAATACGTTCATCGATTTTATATAATTAATAATATTTATTATATTAAAAATATAATATATAATTGAAATATTTATTCGATATAAAAATCAATAAAAATAAAACTGGAATTTATAACATGGATAAAAAACAAAAATTAACTTTCTTACGTAATAAAATTGATTATATTGATTATAAAATAATAAAATTACTTTCATCTAGAGAATCTGTTTCAATTAATATATTAAAAAATAAAATACATAATCAATTTGATGTGCGAGATAAAAATCGTGAGATGGAGATATTTTATAATTTACATCAATTTAGTAAGAAAAATAAAATTAACCCAATATTTATAAAAAAAATATTTAAAATCATCGTTGAAAATTCTGTTATAATTCAAAAAAATTATAAAAACGAAATATTAAAAAATAAAAAAAAATCTTTATGCGCCTACTTAGGACCTATCGGATCATATTCATCTGCTATTTTTAATAGTATTTCTGAAAATAAAAAACAATTTCTAATTCCAGATGAACATTATACTTTTGATTCTATAATAAAATCTCTTGAAAATAATAATTGTGATATAGCACTACTTCCAATTGAAAATAGAATATCAGGAATTATTCCGGAAGTATATGACATACTAAAAAAACATAAAAATATATATATTATTAAAGAATTTTATGCAAAAATTCAACATCATTTATTTGCAAATAAAAATTGTTTTTTTTATAAAATTAACCAAGTATATAGTCATATACAACCATTCAAACAATGTAGTCTTTTTATAAAAAAATTTCCAGAATGGAATAAAAAATATTTTAATAGTACCTCTGCAGGAATGAAGCAACTAGCACTAGAAAACCAACAAACATCAGCTGCAATTGGAAACTCAATAGGTGGTTCATATTATAATTTAAAAAAAATTGCTATCAATATATCTAATATAAATAATAATATAACTAGATTTATATTAATATCAAAAAAAATAAAAAAAATAAATGAAAATATTTCCAATAAAATAACGATTATTATAAAAATAATTAATTATAAAATAAATAAATATAAAATATTAAAAAAATTTAAAAGAAGAAAAATTAAAATCATAAAAATGATTTTAGTTAATAAAATTTTTAATACAATAGAAGCAACATATTTTATAGAAATTAAATCATATCTTCACTCTGAAATATTCCAAGAAATATTATCCGAAATAAAAAAATATACAAAATATATAAAAATATTAGGTTGTTATCCTATTGAAAAAAATATAACAAAATTATATTAATAATATCAATGTATTATAAAAATAAATATATGAATTAATTTAAATTTATTAAATAAACAGGACATCGACTAATAATTATGTTCAATACTTTAACAAAAAAAATAACTGATATTTTTGAAAAAATTTCACATCACGGACATTTAAAAGAAAAAAAAATAAAAGAAACAATGCAAAAAGTAAAATTAGCACTATTAAATGCAGATGTTTCATTAACAGTTGTAAAATTATTTTTAAAAAAAATAAAACTAAAAACATCAGAAATACATATAAATAAAAACTTTAGTCCTAGTCAAAATTTAATAAAAATTGTATTAGAAGAATTAATTTCAATGATGGGTAATAATTGCTATAAATTTAAATTTCTATTAAATCAGTTAACTATATGTACTATTATTGGTCAACCTGGATCTGGTAAAACTACCAGTACAGCTAAATTAGCTTATTTATTATCTAAGCAATATAAAAAAAAAATACTCGTCGTATCTATTGATATATATAGACCAGCAGCTATTTTGCAATTAAAGCGATTAATACAAAAAACTAAAGCTAATTTTTTTCAATCTAATTGTGATCAAAAAATTAATAAAATAATTCAACTAGCAATACAAGAAGCAAAAAAAAAAAAATATGATGTATTATTAATAGACACTACTGGTAGTATACATAACAATCCATCAAAAATACAAGAATTAAAAAAAATACAAGATTATATTCAATCACAAGAAACACTATTTGTTATTGATGCAATGACTGGGCAAGACTCTATTCATGTAATTAATGAATTTAATAAAATATTTAAATTATCCGGAGTAATTTTAACAAAACTAGACAGTGATACGCGAGGAGGAGTAGCATTATCAGTACGCACTTTGACTAAAATACCAATAAAATATATTGGTACTGGAGAAAAAATTTATGATTTACAAATTTTTCATCCTGAAAGAATTGCTAAGAGAATTTTAGGAATGGGAGATATATTATCTTTAATAGATGATATTCAAAATAAAATAAAAGATACAGAATTAAATTTACTTAAAAATGCTAATAAAAAAGGAGATAAATTTAATTTAAATGATTTTTTATTACAAATTAAACAAATAAATAAAATAGGGGGAATTAATTCATTAATAAATAAATTACCTATCAATATGTATTCTAATAACCCTATTTTAGAAAATATTGATGAAAAATCTTTTATAAAAATTGAAGCTATGATTAATTCTATGACAGAAAAAGAAAGAAAAATTCCATCTATAATAAAATATTCGAGAAAAAAAAGAATATCAAAAGGATCTGGAAATTCTATACAAGAAATTAATATTTATTTAAAAAAATTTGAACATATGAAAAAAATTATGAAAAATATAAAAAAAAACAAAAAAAATAAAATATTTGAAAAAATTAAAAATTATCTGATAAAATAATCTGTATAATAATTAATATTAATATACACATATAAATCATAATTTAATAAAAAATTTAACATAAAATAGGAAATTTAATGATAAAAATTAGACTTGCTCGACACGGATCAAAAAAAAAACCATTTTATCAAATTGTAGTATCTGATATAAGATCAGCACGTAACGGAAAATTTATTGAAAAAATTGGATATTTTAATCCATTTGCTAAAAAATATGAAAAAAAAATATACTTATCTATCAAAAGAATTCAATATTGGTTAAAAAATGGAGCAAAAAAATCTAAAAGATTTTCAAGTCTATTTATGAAATTTAAAAATAATAATTCTAATGAATAACATAAATATATTTAATTATAAATTATGATTATAGTAGGAAGAATAGGACATCCATATGGAATATTGGGATGGATTCATATAGTTTCATTTACAGAAATAAAAAAAAACATATTTAGTTATTTTCCATGGATATTAGAAAAATCACGTATAAATTTATATAAAAATGATATGATTATGTATCGAAAACATAGAGATCAATTCATCATAAAATTAAAGAATATAGATAATAGAAACCAAACATTGAATTTTATAAAACAAAATATATTAATTAAATCAAACCAATTACCGATATTAAATAATCAAGAATATTATTGGCATAACATTTTATATTGTCATATTTTTAATCTAAAAAATAAAAAAATAGGTTTAGTAACGGAAATACTAGAAAATAAAATTTATAATACATTAAAAATTTTTACTATTAAAAACAGTAAATATATATATATTCCATTTATACAGCCAGATATAATTAAAAAAATCGATATAAATAATAAAATAATCATAATTAGTTAGACTCAATATATATAACATATTAAAAAATAAGATAAAAATATGATAAAATTTAGTATTATTACAATTTTTCCAAAAATGTTTGATAGTATATTTCAATACGGAATCATTAATCAAGCTATTAAAAAAAAAATAATTAATATAAATATTTTTAATCTTAGAAATTATAGTATATACAAAAGAAATAAAGTAGATGATAAAATCTATGGTGGAGGTTCAGGAATGTTAATAATGTTTTTACCTTTATTGAAAGCAATCACTCATATAAAAAAAACCATTAAAAAACCTTCTTTAGTAGTTTATCTGTCTCCACAAGGAAAATTACTCCATCATAATAATATTAAACATTTTATTAAAGAAAAACATATAATATTTATTTGTGGTCGTTATAAAGGTATTGATGAACGTTTTTTAAAAACCGAAGTAGACGAAGAATGGTCAATTGGAGACTATATAGTAACAGGCGGTGAAATACCTGCAATGGTATTTATAGATGCTATTACACGAATGATACCCGGTGTATTAAATAATAAAAATTCTTTACTAGAAGAATCATTCAGTAATAATTTACTAGATTATCCAAATTATACACGACCAAAAAAAATTAATAATCAAACTGTACCTACAGTTTTGTTATCAGGTAATCATAAAAAAATAAAAAAATGGCGATTTAAAAAATCAATTCAAAATACTATTTTAAAAAAACCACATCTTTTAAAAAAATTAAATAAAATTAAAAATAATAAAATTATATAAAATAAATTTAATAAAATATTTTATTAAATTATTATATGAGATACTAAAAATATGAATAATTACATTCACTCAATTGAAAATCAATATAAAAAAAAAAATATTCCATTATTTAATTCAGGTGATTCTATGATTATAAAAATATGGATATTAGAAGGAAATAAAAAACGTCTTCAATCTTTTGAAGGAATTGTGATAGCTAAAAGAAATAGAAACCTTAATGCATCATTTACAGTTCGTAAAGTATCTAACGGAGAGGGAGTAGAAAGAACGTTTTTAATTCACTCTCCAAATATACATGAAATAACAATTACAAAAAAAGGATTAGTTAAAAAAGCAAAATTATATTATTTACGAAATCGTACTGGTAAGTCAGCAAGAATTAAAGAACGTTTAAAGTAATATATTTAATAATTAAAATAATATTAAATTATTAAACTTATTAAATAAATCTTTAAAAAATATATTTATTTATATAAATTATGCAGTCAGAATATTATAAA